>JAEZDW010000343.1 GCA_023417955.1 Bacteroidota bacterium | reverse complement strand
TACCAGAACTACCCGACACAGTCACGGTTATCGGCGTCGGCGACATCATGATGGGGACGAATTATCCAGAAGACAGACTGCCTCCCGACAACGGACGTTTTCTAATGAAAGGCGTCGAACACATTTTACGCGATGCCGATGTTACATTCGGCAACCTTGAAGGTGTTTTGCTTGACGAAGGAGGAACACCGAAGCGTTGCAAGGATCCGAAAGTCTGTTACGCATTCCGTTCACCTGTGAGTTACGTGGAAAACCTGGTCTCGTCGGGATTTGACATGGTCAGTCTGGCTAATAACCACGCTGGCGACATGGGCGACATCGGAAGAAGAAGTACGATGGAAACATTGGAGCGTGCCGGTATTCTTCACGCTGGTCAGCTCGATCAAAAAACCACCATCTTCGAGAAAGACGGGATCAAATACGGACTGGTCGCATTTGCTCCGAACAGCAACTGTGTCCCGCTCAACGACCTTGAAGGTGCGAAAAGACTCGTTGCATCGCTGGATTCCCTGGTTGATATAGTAATCGTGTCATTCCATGGCGGTGCAGAGGGTGCCAAATTCGAGAATGTACCCCGAACCCAGGAAATGTATTACGGGGAAAACCGGGGTGATGTATATAAGTTTTCGCATACGTTGATTGATGTCGGGGCCGACATTGTGTTTGGTCACGGACCGCATGTCACGCGGGCTGTTGAGGTTTACAATAATCGGTTTATCGCGTACAGCCTCGGGAATTTTTGCACCTACCGGGGAATCAGCATCTCGGGGGTGAACGGGTGGGCGCCGATAGTCAAAGTTTTTACGGACAGAACGGGAAATTTTTACAAGGCTGAAATAACCGCGACGACGCAAACTTACGAACGCGGGGTGCAAATTGATCCAAACAAACAGGTAATTCGAAAAATACAGGACTTGTCAAAAAAAGATTTTCCCGAATCACCGGTGCACATTGATGATAATGGTTTAATTACTTACCTTGCTAATTAACATGGCGTACAAGGAAAAGGAAATCGAAAAACTTTACTACTCAATTGGAGAAGTAGCTGAAATTTTTAACGTTGCCCCGTCCCTCATCCGCTTCTGGGAATCGGAATTCGATATCATCAAGCCGAAGAAAAACAGAAAAGGGAATCGCCAGTTTACCCGCGAGGATATCGAAAACGTAAAGACGATTTACCACCTCGTGAAGGAAAAAGGATTCACCCTTCAGGGTGCAAAGGAAATGCTCCGTAACGACAGCCAGGCTGTTCGCGATAAAATGGATTTGATCGAGTCGCTGAAAAAGGTCCGCGGATTTCTTGTGGAAATGCGCGAGAGGCTTCACTGACGATCAGCCATCAATTAATCTGCTTCTTGTCAACCGTTGTGTATTATGCATCAAGACCGTCTGGCCTTATTGGCTCTGCACTTCATTCCCGGCTTGGGTGACTATCTGATTCGCCAACTCGTGAGTTATTGCGGATCTGCCGACCGCGTTTTCAAAATGCCAAAAGGCAAGCTTCTCAAGATTCCGGGAGTTGGAAGCATTACGGCCGACGTAATCCGAAAAGGTGAACCCTTCCGACAGGCCGAAGCAGAATTCAGGAAAGCAGAAACGCTTGAAGTTGAACTTGTCTTTTTCACTGACTCGCACTATCCTTCACGCCTCAAGCAAATCAACGATGCTCCTACCCTGATTTACCGGAAGGGGAAAATGAATTTCGAAAATCCCAAGACCGTTGCGATCGTCGGCACACGAAAGGCAACGGAATATGGAAAGCGATGCGTTGAAAGCCTTGTCGAAGGACTTGTGCCACACCAGGCATGCATCGTAAGCGGACTCGCCTATGGAATCGATATACACGCTCACAAGCAGGCATTGACCTGTGGCCTGGAAACTATTGGTGTAATGGGAAGCGGAATGGACGTCATTTATCCTTCGGCGCACCGGGAAACCGTTCGCAAAATGTATCAGCATGGCGGACTCGTCACGGAGCATCCTTTCGGAACACCACCCGACGCGCATAACTTCCCCGCGCGTAACCGGATCGTTGCGGGCCTTTGTGATGCCATCGTGATAGTCGAGGCCGCTTCGAAAGGCGGCGCGCTGATTACAGCCGATATTGCCAACAGTTACAACAAGGACGTCTTTGCTTTTCCCGGTAACATTAGTCAACTCTCATCAGAGGGATGCAATCGTCTCATCAAAACCAACAAAGCGTTTCTGATTACCTCCGTGCGCGACCTCGAATATCTTATGAACTGGAGCATCGATGTTCCGCATCCAGCAAAAAAGAGTGTGCTCAATCTTTCCGAATTCTCCGAAACGGAGAAGCCGGTGGTCATCACATTGAGTGAGAACAAGAATCAGCTGATGATTGACGAACTAAGTTGGAAAACCGGAGTTCCCGTAGGCGAGCTTGCCGCGATCTTGTTGAATCTTGAGTTCCGGGGAATTGTTACGTCGCTGCCGGGAAAAGTTTTCAAGCTCTCACGGCCGCTGTGAGGACTACTCCTGCGTGACTTTCTGATTGCACTTTTCCCGAATGACTTCGTAGGCTTTCAAATCGCCCAGCTCCCCTGCCTTGCTAAGGTCGAGGCACCCGTTGTTGAAGTCACCAAAATCGAGTCGAAGAATCCCGCGCAGATAATACGCGTCATAATTCCGTGGATTGATCTGAATGATTTTTGTGCAATCGTTGATGGCATCTTCATAGGCTTGCAGGAACTGCTTTGCCTTACCGCGGTTGAAGTAAGCTTCTATATGATTTTCGTTAAGCGTAATGGCAGATGTAAAGTCTGCTATTGCGCCGTAGTAGTCCTGAAGCTTCATCTTCACATTGCCGCGCGCGAAGTATGCATCGGTAAACTTCGGATTCTTTTCGATAGCAGAATTATAATCCTTCATCGCGCCATGGCGATCATCGAAATTGTCCTTTATGTTCCCTCGCAGGTAGTATGCAGATGCATAGTTGGGATCAAGTTCAAGCGCTTTGTTGATGTTCAACAGAGCCTCCATAAATTCACGCTTTTCAAACAGTTCGCGTCCGGTTTGCGTGAGCTTCTTTGCGTCTTGTGCAAATCCGGCAATGCTCGCAGCCATAAACAACACGCTTATCCAGTACCTCTTCATAGCGACGGAATTTTACGTAAAGGTAATCTTTAAGGAGCGGTCAGCCGGGCGAAAGTAATATTTTCAGTTCTTTGGGAATATTTCACCTGCGATGCGTAGTGACTCGAGGAGTTCCGGGTTGTTCAGGGCGGGCGCGGCATGCTGCGTTTCGAGAAACTGAATGATCTTTTCCGTGGGGATATTTCCCACGAGGTCGTCTTTCGCCATTGGGCAACCGCCATAACCTTTGAGCGCACCGTCGATCCGGCGGCACCCACTCTCGTACGCCGCACGAATTTTTGCTGTTACATCTTCCGGCGATGAGTGCAGATGTAAACCGAATTCCAAAGCCGGGTATTGCTTCTGCACGAGCCGCATGATTGTTGACACCTCCTCTGCTGTGGCGCTTCCGACTGTATCGGCCAGGGATATTACATCTGTACCGAGTGCCTGAAGTATCTCAATGAACTGCGGAATCATTCCTGGCTCGTATGGATCTCCATACGGATTCCCAAAGCCCATGCTAATATAGGTGACGAGTTTCTTTCCATTCCGGCTGCAGATGTTTTTGATCTTATCAAGTTCATTCAAGGCGTCGGCAATCGTCTTGTTTGTATTGCGCATCTGAAACGTTTCTGAAATTGATAGCGGGAAACCAAGATAAGCAATCGCGTCGTACTCAGCTGCCTCTTCTGCACCGCGAACGTTAGCAATGATCGCAAGCAATGAAGTTTGTGTTCCACTGAGGTCAAGCTCGTCGAGAACAGCGCGGGTATCGCTCATTTGAGGAATTGCTTTAGGCGACACGAAGCTGCCAAAATCCAGCGTATCGAATCCGACTTTGAGCAACCTGTTCAGGTAGCGCACTTTATCCTTTGTTGGGATGAACGATCCAATTCCTTGCATGGCGTCGCGTGGGCACTCAATAATTTTCATGATGCTTATGTTTGTACAAACACCTAATGGAGGTAACCGTGCATTATAGTAAAATTGAAACGAACGGACGAAGTAATAAGCGTTTTATCCTCATAAACGACCGAAATACCGCCCGGTTCCGTATAATAGCTGATTGATAAGACCTCACTTTTATGCCACTACCTGAATTTGCAGGCACTTTAGGGCTGAAGCGTGCCGCACATTTGCTCCGTAGGGCAACGTTTGGAGCAACAAAAGCTGAGATCGACCAGTTCGCGCAGCTAACGCCGGCGCAAGCAGTCGCACAGCTTTTTGATCAGCCACTACCTGAACCTGAACCACCTATCGATCCGAGCACCGGAACCGAGTGGATGTACACGGGCATCACCGACGCAAACAGCGAAGGCTTTGACCTGGAACAATTCTATCTCGCATGGCACGTCGGACAAATGATGAGTGCCGGCGTTCCACCCAATCTATCGCTTGCCTACAGTGCAAAAGAGAAGCTGATTTTTTTTCTGCACACCCACTTTACAACGATCAAGTCAAAGGTCAGCGACACGCGCGCGTTATTCTTTCAGAATCAACTGTTCCGACAGTTTGTGCTGGACCGCGACAAGGACGAAACCTTTAATATTAAGGAATTGACCGTCAAGATCAGTGTTGACAATGCGATGTTGCGTTTGCTTGATGGAAACCTGAACGTAAAGGGAAGGGTAAATGAAAATTATGCACGCGAGCTGCTCGAACTGTACACCATTGGGCGCGGACTAGAAGGCAAAGTTCCCGAGGGACTGCCTGCCGGCGACTATTATGTGTTCACCGAACATGACGTTCAAATGGCCGCGCTGGTGCTATCTGGTTGGGATATCGACCGCGACTTTGCCACCATTGACTCCGACACCAACCTTCCGCGTGGTGTTGTAAGGGGTTCGGCAACAAATGCATCATCACACGATAATACAGTTAAGGTTTTCAGTGACCGCTTCGCCAACCAGGCAGTTACGCCTGATCCGCTTCTATTAAACGGTTCCAATCCAACCGAGGAGAGCGCACTTGACGAAATCCGGCAGCTGATAGACATCATTTACTCAAAAGAGGACACGGCTCGAAATATCTGCTGGAAGATTTACCGCTTCTTTGTATACGCACCGCATGAGCGTTATCAACCAGGCAACGCAGTCGCGTATGTCGATGACAATATCATCACGCAAATGGCTGATACGCTTGTGAGCAATGGCTTCAAGATTCAACCGGTTATAGAGAACCTTTTGCGTAGCGAACACTTTTATGATTCCGGCAATGCCGACGTAGTGGATGACAATTTCGGGGGCATCATTAAATCACCCCTTGATCTGGTTGTCGGAACACTCCGTTCATTTGGCGTGACGGTTCCGGATATGCAAACCGATGTTGATGGTTTCTACTCGCAGACGCGGGAGATTGTATCGACCGTGGAAAATCTGGGAATGAATTTCTATGAACCGTTTGACGTCGCGGGTTATGAAGCATATCACCAGTTTCCGATATTCCATCGGATATGGATAACGCCGAACACACTTGCAAGGCGTTACGACTTTATCAGGAATGTGTTTAACTCACAGAATCCCGGCATGTTTTCAATTGACGCGCTTGAGTACGTGAGCAACAACTTCGCCGCACAGGCAGCCGATGCCCAGGCTTTAATCATGGCCGTCGCGCAAGTGCTGTTACCAGTCGCCGATAACCTCACATTTGACGACCTCGCCGACACCACCTCCGGCCTCACTGCACAAAGGCTCAATTACTTTAAGGAGCGCTTCCTTCAGGAGTTCGACGAAGCATACTGGACTGAACGCTGGAACAACGCTGCCGGCGACCTTCGCGAGCAGCTGGAGTTTCTTTTCAATGCAATGCTGCAATCACCCGAATACCAACTTTCATAACGATGAAACAGTCGAGAAGAAGTTTTTTGAAAAAATTGCCTTTGGCAATGAGCATGCCCATCACGATGGGTGGCATCCCGTTGCGTGTAATGGGTGATAACCAGTTGTCGCGACTTGCACGCGCGGCTGCCGACAACGACCGTGTGCTCATCATCCTCCAGATGCATGGCGGAAACGATGGCCTCAACACACTGATACCAATAGAAAATTACGATCAGTATTACGCCCTGCGACCTAACATCGCGATACCGGCAAAGAACAGCCTTAGAAAACTAATCACGCTTGATTCTACACTTCCATCTGCCACACAAGTTGGCCTTCACCCTGATATGACTGCCGTGAAGCAGATGTATGATCAGGGAAAAGTGAACTTCGTACAGGGAGTGTCCTACAAGAATAACAATGGATCACACTTCCGTGGACGTGATATCCTTTTCATGGGTGGTTCATCGGAAGACTATTACACGTCGGGATGGATCGGTCGCTACCTGAAGCAGGAGATTGCACCGGAGTCGTATCCGGAGAATTTCCCAAATGATGAGATGAAGGACCCGCTCGCGATCGAGATGGGTTCCGACGTTTCGCTGATCTTCCATCAGGAAGGCAACATTCCGATGTCCATTTCTTTGAACGACCCCGCCGCATTCGCTGCTCTCGTAGAGGAACTGGAAGGTTTCGTAGACGTTGACATTGATCCACGTGGATTACCGCCGGAGTTTTTGCGCGATTCTCCTTATTATAATGAGCTTGACTGGATACTAAGTCTGGAAGACAAGTCGAAAGACTACGCACAACGCATGTTCGAGGTGTGGAGTGCCGGCAAAGAGGGCTCTGTATCGTATCCGGAAACATACCCGTTCAACGCGCCCACAGGAAGCTACCGAAATCCGCTCAGCCCCCAATTGCGTCTGATCGCAAGGATGCTGGCAGGTGGCTGCAAGACAAAAATCTTCCTCGTGAAGATCGGTGGATTTGATACCCATGCCGAACAGGTTGAAAAGTACGACTCCACCATGGGATCGCACGCAGCTCTGCTTTATCATATTTCTTCTGCGATGAAGGCGTTTCAAGACGACCTTCGCGCACGCGGGCTTGAAGATCTTGTGCTTACCGTGACGACATCAGAATTTGGTCGACGCGTTGCATCAAATGGTAGTTACGGAACTGATCACGGAACCGGAGCGCCGGTTATGATCTTTGGCAAAGGGGCAAATCCAGGGGTCGTTGGCACAGTGCCCGACCTTAATGAGCGAAACGTCGAGATGCAATACGACTACCGTTTGGTCTATGCGAACATCATGAAAGACTGGATGGGTGTCAGTGATGAAAACCTGAACGAAATATTCCCCGGGTTAATGACTGCCGAAGGGACTTCAGACGGTGTAACGTTTACTCCTCTCCCGATAGCGCAGCAGACCATTACAAGTTCCGAAGGTTTTGTAAGTTCGCGATTCGCGCTTGAGGATTTTTATCCGAACCCGGCAACGGATGAGACCACCGTTCATTTTCGTGTTAACGCCGCGGGTCGTGTTCTGGTGGAGATGTTGCGTCCTGACGGCGGCAAAGCCAGTGTATTGGTCGATGGTGTCTATCCCCCCGGTGAACATCGCGTTACTGTGAGTCTGGCCGATGTGGTTCCGGGTCCTTACATTTGCCAATTAAGATCAGGATCGTTCCGTCAATCCAAAAAACTAATCGTCACTGGTTTGAAAAAATAGTCCCTCATGAAAAAATTAATCGCGCTGATTCCGCTTTCCTTGATCATCTTCTGTGTCGAGGCACAGATAAAAAGGAAGCAAACCTATAATCGGCCATCAGACAAAAAAAACACATTTCTTCACAAGCAATGGTGGATCGGTATTAAAGGCGGCGGCAATCTTTCGTGCGTCGATGTAGACAAGACATATTCGATCATCACGCCAACAAACTATGCAGCATCGGATATCAAGAAGAAATATGAAAGTTTCAGCGACCCTGGTGCACAGGTTTCACTGGAAGCTACTTTTTACTATCGTGGTTTTTGCATTTCAGTTCAGCCCGGATACCAGCGCGTTGCTTTTAACTACGAGAATAAGTTCACCTGGACAGATCCGGAACAATCATTGTTAACGGTAGACCTGACGTACCGGCAAAATCACTGGATGGAATATCTTACTCTGCCCGTTGTAGTCCGATATGAATATCCCGCCGGAAGATTTTCGCCGTATGTGCACGCAGGTTTCTACTCAAATATTTTACTCAACGCGAATAAAGAACTTATTGTCACCGGCAGAGACCAATCGGCTGGCGGACCTAATGATTTTGAAAGCGAACCTGTTGTGGTCGGAGCAACTGACCTGTTTGCCAGGTACCATTACGGTGTCCTCGGCGGAATTGGTACTTTCTATACACTCGGAAACGTCCGACTCAACCTGGAAGTACAGTATCGTATGGGGTTAAGCCTACTGAACTCACCTGAGAATCGTTACGACAATGATCGTATGTCCGGAATGGGTGACGCTATGGATGATCTCAGACTTAACAATCTGTCTGTCTCCATAGGAACACTTTTCCCGCTCCGCTTCCTTTCCTCTGGTTTTAAGTCCTCCGATAATCTGAAATGAAATGAAGACACTTCAAAAATACCTCCTGATACTTTCCGCAATTTTCCCTTTTGCCTGCGGCGAAGAAGCGTCTGAGCAGTTCGAGAAGGAAAAGTTTGTACGCATTTACGACTTCAGTGGTTTTACTGAATCCTTTACGCCAATAGATGTCCTGCAAACTGAAGATAAGGGCTATCTTATTGTGGCAAACTTTGAAAAGCAGGATGATGTCCTGACAAGTGGCGTCTATTTGTTAAAGGTCGACGAGTCGGGGAAGGTTATGCATGACCGGTTTCTCGAGAACCAGTACATCCGTGCATTAAAAGGGCTTGAATTCATCAACGGGAAATACTACTTCATGTGTATGAACGATTCGTACCGCGGCGTGCTCGTAGAAACCGATGCTGACGTTCAATCGCCGGTGTTTCATGATACCGGCCTGTCCTATCCGGGGGCTGCAACATATGCCGGTCAGGAAGGGTTTCTCGTACTGAGCTATGACCAGGTTGCCAAAGCCTCTGTGGTGTCGCGGGTATCAACAACGGGGGCAGTCAGTCTTTCGCGCAACTTCAAAATTGCTGACGATGATTCAATGGAAGACATCGTGATGAAACACTTTCTCGGTATGGGAAAACAGTTTCCGTTTTCAGTCGGGAAATTTTCGAATGGAAATTACTTCTTCAACGGATTTTATGACTACACCTTCTCTCTGGTAACTACCGGGCTCGCCGATGACAACGATGTGAATGCGTTTATTCACGGTCAGCACGAAAACGGAGGCTTCAGTGCTGTGGTACCACTCTCTGGCAACACGTTCGCTGCCTCTTACTTCAATTTCGGTAGCAACTACTTCGTGCCAAGAGCAACATTACCGGGGGGACCGGCAACAATCAGCGATATTGGTGGATATCATATGCGTGAACTTGTCCCTGATGCGAACGTACACATCGACCGCGTCAGTATAGATTCAAAAAACCTGCTGCTGTATAGCACGGATGTCAAGTCACGCCAAATAGCGCTGTACTTCTACGACGAAAGTTCAGGTGAGCTAACGGGCACCATGTATCTGGGTTTCTCCAATCCGTACACGCTCGGACGGGTGGTGACCACCGAAGACGGCGGGCTTGCTATCTGCGGTACCACATTCATCGCCGGACGGTTTCCACGGATCTGTCTGTTCAAGGTATCAAAAGAGGAACTTACCCAGTCGGTGAAGTAGAAGTTTTTCAGACTTTTCAAAAGGACTCGCTGACGAAAGCGGTTATTGCTTACCTTCGCGAAAACCGTATGTTTCAATGTTGCCCTTGCAGGAGAACGTAAGTCTTTTACCCTACAACACCTTTCATATTGACGTAAGCGCCCGCTACTTTGTCGGCGCAAGGTCTGTCGATGACATTACTTCGCTACTC
The DNA here is from genome assembly GCA_023417955.1 of Bacteroidota bacterium. GTDB lineage: Bacteria > Bacteroidota > Bacteroidia > Cytophagales > Cyclobacteriaceae > Ohtaekwangia. The sequence goes on along the minus strand of JAEZDW010000343.1, from coordinate 1,164 downwards.
GATTCGGGAGCGTTACGCAACAACCGGCGAATCTTTCTTGGAGGAGGAAGCAACATCCTCTTCACAAAGAATTTCGACGGACTGGTGGTCCGGAATGAACTCCGTGGCATCGAAGTGGTTGATGAAGACACGGAAATCATCATACTTAAGGTTCAGTCGGGAGAAAACTGGCACGCCTTTGTTACGTACTGTGTCGACCGTGGTTATGGTGGCGTTGAGAACCTGTCGCTTATTCCCGGAACGGTCGGCGCCGCGCCGATGCAGAATATCGGAGCTTACGGTGTCGAAGTAAAAGACTTGATCATTGAAGTTGGCGCTATTGAGTTGAGTACAGGCAAGCTTGTTACTTTCCCAAATCAAGCATGTAAGTTTGGATACCGGGAAAGTTATTTTAAGCATGACGGGAAAGACCGGTTCTTTATATCAAGTGTTACTTTAAGGTTGACCAAAAAGAACCATAGGTACAACACTTCATACGGGGCATTGGACGAAACACTCCGTCAGTTACACGGCGGGGAACGATCGATAAAGACGATCAGTGACTCGGTTATCCACATCCGCAGCACGAAGCTACCTGATCCCGCTGTCGTCGGAAATGCCGGAAGCTTTTTCAAAAACCCATCAATTCCCGAATCCCAATTCGAAGAGCTAAGGAAAAGTCATCCTGCTATACCTGGCTATGTTGAGTCATCTGGATTGGTGAAAGTACCTGCCGGATGGATGATTGAACAGTGCGGATGGAAAGGAAAGAGATTTTCTTCAATCGGTGTTCATCCTAATCAGGCGTTGGTGCTTGTGAATTACGGTGGTGGAACCGGTACTGAAATAGAAAATCTTGCACGTAAGATTCAGTCAAGTGTGAAAGAAAAATTCAACATCAACTTACATCCGGAAGTCAACATCATCTGACTTCGGCGTAAGTTCGTGTTCAACTCTTCTCAAGTTTCATCGGAGAAAAAAAAGCGAAACCAAAAAAAAAATTGAAAATATTTTTTGGAATAGAAATTTTGTTATAACTTTTCGTATTGTTTAACAATAATTCTAAAACGCTATGGCAAAAACAGCGAAGAAGGCAGCAAAGAAGTCTGCAAAAAAGACTGCTAAGAAAGCTGCTAAGAAGAAGAAGTAATTAGGTAAGACCTAAAACTTTGCGAAGGGAAGTAA
>JAEZDW010000331.1 GCA_023417955.1 Bacteroidota bacterium | reverse complement strand
CACAGTGACTACCGTATACTCATCAGGACCCGACATCATCAGTTGCATTTCGCCTTTGAGGCCGAACAAGACTTTCTTAGCAGAATAGAAATTCAACAATTCGGGATGATTCAATATTTCAGAGTAGCCGCAGTTAATTATCGACATCTTCTGTCTTAGTAACGCGTGATGAGCAAAGCCTCTGGCATTGAAGACGATCTCAACAGTTTTTTCTCTCGCATGTGCGTCAAGGAGAAACTCCGGGCTTGCGGAAACCTGCTGTTGTGCGAAAAATGAAACCAGGTTTCCAAACAACGACCTTATCATCTCACCGTGCTGAAATTCATGCGTGGCGGTGCACCGAATGGAGGCAGTGTTTCCAGGCATCGCCGCCAGTGCGACAGATTTCAGATGGTCGGCAAGATCCTCTGCCGACACCGGCGTCGTATTAGCTTCAAAGCCCTTATCGGATTCTGAAAAATAAATCAGTTGGTAAATCTTCTCATCTAACTTGCCGGCGCTCTGATCAAGTTGGTTGACTATAAACCTTAATTCTTCGGTATTTGCGTAGCTCCCTGCGAGATTGACAAGCCCCCGAATAGTAGCCAACGGTCCCCGTAACGCATGCGCAGCGACATACACAAACCTGTCAATTTCAAGCGTTTTGCCCGCGAGGCGCTCATTCTCGATAGTGATTTCGTCCTGGTTAATCAACTTCAGAATAATCAGGCCATTGATATCGGAAATCAGCCCCAGATAAAATCCGGATACCGAAAAGAGCAACGCGGTGCCGTCGCGTCTGTGAAATTCGATCAACTCGTCAGCGAAGTAGCCCGGCTGAAGGTGCAACCCTAACTCGACTTCAAGATTGCTGTTCCTTGAAAACAACTTAACTGACTTACCCAGCAACTCTTCGCGCGTAAACGCCATTGCGTCAAGAATATTCTGGCTTATGGAAACGAAACGAAATCTTGAATCTAGAACGATGTGATCGCGAAAGATCATCCCAATTTGCCGCTGCACTTCCGAAGTTTGAATCAGTTGTCTGGAAATGTCTGTTCGCATAAATTTTAAAAGGAAGTCCCGGCCTGACCCGGGACTCTTTCTCCGTTAGAGATTTATATATATGAAGCTATTATGCTGCAATAATAATTGTATAGCGATGTGACTTCCAGTGTAAACGAGTAGATGGCCGGTTCGAATGAGTAGTCGGAGAGAGAATTGTTGTCAGGAGACAACACGTGCACCTACCCTGGCAAGAAAGCCTTCTTTCTTTCGCTTGGAGACGTCAAGTGATACACCATTATCCATGATAACGTAGCCACCTTCGCCCCTGACGTATTTCTTAATGTGGGTCAGATTGACCAGATAGGAATTATGAATCCGGAAAAAGTTTTTGTCACCCAGCAAATCTTCGTATTCCTTGAGGGTTTTGCTCACGACATGTTTTTTATCGGAGATCGTCACGATTTCCGTGTAGTTACTCGCGGCCTCGCAGTATAGAATATCGCTTACCTTGACAAAAACCAAACCGTCTGCCGTTGGAAGGGCTAATTTGTAGGCATCAGCGTTTCCAATCCGCAAGTTTTCGAAGAGACTGTATATCCGGTCCTCGATATTACCTGTCTCATTTTTCTTCACCTTTTTTATCGCATCCTGCAAATCGGCGATGTCGATAGGTTTTAACAAGTAATCGATTGCGGAGTACTTGAAAGCTCTGATCGCATACTCAGCATATGCCGTCGTAAAAATGACAGAAAACGTGATGTTTGGTATTTTTTCGAGCAGATCAAAACCGGTTTCCCGCTGCAACTGAATGTCAAGGAACACAATATCCGGATTGTTTATCCGAATGGCCTCAATTGCCTCTGCGACGTTCTGGCACAGGGCGACAACCTCAACTCCCTCACAAAAGTCCTCAATCAGGATACGCAGGCTCTCGCGGCTCTTCAATTCATCGTCGACAATAACAGCCTTAAGCATGGTTAGTCAGGTAGGGTTGTTCAAATTGAAGGTAGACCAAATTCTGCTGAATTTCAAAATATTGCTTTCGTCGATCGCGTAAGGAATTGACGCTTCCTTAAGAATTTTGGGCCCTCGCGTGCTCCATTATGCGGGTATGTAAATCTGTTTTTGAGTTGACAATATCCGCAGAAATATCCGGGCGCTCAATTTGAACCCCCGAATACTCATTTGCGCTACCCGCGGCCTCCGTCCCGTCGTAATATTCGAAAAAAATACAAACCGCTATGACTGCCATGCCCTTTCGTCTTGTAAGACGATCCCACGTTGAAGCACTTCAGCGCCAGGTGTCAGCACAACAAGCGATTATTGCAAATGCAACTGACTTCGTCAAGCAAATTGAATCAGGGAACTTCGACGCCCACTATGGTCGGAATGAAGAAGAAAAAGAAAGTGATTTGCTTGGCGCCTCCCTTGAAAGCATGCGCGACAAGTTGAAATCTTTTGCGCTTGAGGAGAATCAACGGCACTGGGTTACGGAAGGAATTGCAAGGTTTGTCGACATCCTGCGCTCAGGGCAGGAAATAAGCCAACTCGCCGACGAGATCATCGGAAACCTTGTACGTTATCTCGAAGCCAATCAGGGCGCATTGTTCATGGTAAATGACGACAATCGCGACGACGTCTTCCTGGAGATGATTGGCTGCTATGCCTATAACAGAAAGAAATTCCTGCATCAGCGCATCAATCCCGGTCAGGGTATAACTGGGCAGGTATTTCTTGAAAGGAGCACACTGTACATGACTCACCTTCCGGAGAATTACGTTCGTATCACTTCGGGCCTTGGTGAAGCGCTTCCGAGAAATCTGTTGATTGTACCGTTGAAAGTCAACGCCGAGGTACTTGGAATCGTCGAACTCGCGTCATTCAACACGATAAAACCTTATCAGATTCACTTTGTCGAAACGATTGCCGAAAGTATTGCTTCGACAATCCTGACTGTGCGAAACATGTCGCGTACACAGAAACTCCTCGAGGAGACTCAGGTGCAATCAGAGCAAATGCGTGCTGTGGAAGAAGAGATGCGCCAGAACATGGAAGAACTGGAAGCGACGCAGGAGGAAATGAGGCGCGCTCAGCAACAAACAGAGGCAGCCCTTCGCGAGATCAGTGAGAAAGAAGCCTATATGCTCACTATGCTCAATGCATCAGTAGACGGTATTCTCACCGTAGACACCGATCTTAAGATTGTATTGGCAAATAAAATAGTACGTGAAACGTTTCGCAGGCAGGGTTTTGACCTTTCTCCCGGGTTCCACGTTTCCAGGCTCAGTCCTCCCGGTGAAGAAGATGCTTTCATGTCCCCTTATCGGAAAGCACTGAGTGGAGAAGTCTTCGAAACGGAGAGAAACTATTTTGATCACGATTACATAATCACATACAGCCCGATTCGTGACACCGATGAGAAAATCATTGGTGTGAGTGTGTTCACCAAAGACGTTACCGAACAGGCTAAACTTCGTCGTCAGAATGAAAAAATTCATGCTGCGGAAAAGAAGCGTATCTCCATTGTAGAGAACTACCGCAACGTCCTTCAAACTCTGGTGAAAAGCAACAGCATTCAAAACGGGAACCTGAATTGCGCGTTGGAGGAAATCACGTCACAACTCGCTTCCGCACTCGGCGTTTCACGCGCTGCTATATGGTCTTACAATCACGCCAACGATAGTATTATACTCGAAAAACAATTCCTCGCTGAAGATGAATCTTTTGTTTCGGGCGCTGAATTGTTTGCAAAAGATCTGCCTCACTATTTCGAAGCAGTAAAATCCGAACAGATGATTATTGCCCCGGACGCGATGGATCATCCTGCCCTGGTCGAGTTTAAAAAAGGCTACCTCGACGTATACGACATCCGGTCAATGCTTGACGTGCCGTTCTTTCTGGATGGAAAGATAGGTGGCGTGATTTGCTGTGAGCATCAAAAGGAATGGAAAGACTGGACGCCGGAAGATGCTGACTTTGGAAAGTCCGTCGCCGACCTCATTACAGTTGCATTCAAATCATACACGGCAAAAACTCTGCTGGAGGAGGCAAAAACCATGACCGAAGCCCTGCGTTCGCAGGAAGAAGAGCTGCGTCAAAACATGGAAGAACTTTCAGCAACTCAGGATGAACTGGAGCGCCAGATGCATTCGGTTCAGGAGATCAAGAATAATCTCGAAATACGGGAGCATGTTTTCGGGCTCACAACCATACTCTCTGAATCAGACATATACGGTACGATCACGCTTGTCAACGACAAGTTGTGTTCAGTTTCAGGTTATTCACGTGAAGAGCTAATCGGAAAACCGCACAACATTTTCCGCCACCCCGATATGCCGCGCGAACTATTCGCACGATTTTGGGATACAATCAAGAAAGGCAACGTATTCCGAGGCATTATCAAGAACAGGTGCAAGAATGGCTCTCATTACTGGGTAGACGCTTCGATCATGCCCGTTAAAGACAACGAAGGCAAAATCGTCAAATACGTTGGCGCGCGCTACCACATACAGGACGATGGATACGCGTTGATGATGTATAACACACAGGCGAAAGCTCTGGGATTACCCTTGTTGCTGAATGAGTCCGTCGCAGTGAAATAATACTTGTGTGTGGGGATGAAGGGGGAAATGGGCAGCGCGCGATTCGCTGCCCTTTCCATTTTATCTGGTCACTTTCCGCCTTACGCGGCGGCGTCGAATCCGTCAAACGTAGTAGATGATTGTCGCCGCAACAAGCAACATCGCGAAATGATAGCCTGTGTTGATCGTAAACGCCTTCCATGACCGATTTTCCCAGGCAACCGTGTTCAGATCAATCGGCAAATAAAATCCAAGCCAGGTAAACCCGACTGCATTCAGAATGCTTATCGGTTTTGACATCTCGCTGGTGCCCGGCACAAAGCTCCAGGCAACGATGTTGTGAGCAAATACGAACGCAAACAGAAAATTTCCGATGACCATAATGATCATGCCTTTGGCTATTTGTGCGCCCGTCGGTTTCACAGATGTATCAAAACCCATCTCACGAGCCCAGACCTTTCCAAAAAGGGGTGTGTACCAGAGAAATCCGAGGATAAAATTGGCTACTACGGCGAGGAGAATCGCCGTCATGTTGATACCGAGTTCTTCCATTGTGTAAAGGGTTAGGTGGTAGTTGATAAAGTTAAGAAAATCCGGTCCCGCAAGAGGCAACTCATGTGTAGCATCGCAGAAAAAAAATATTACATCAGTATTTCCACAGCTAACGGGATAGAAAACGATTCATTATCTTACTGAAATCAAAACCTGGAAACCCATACTCGCCGGAATTGCTGTTTTTCTGGCCATCACGTTGCTTTCGCAACTGCTGGCCTATCAGCGCTACCTTTTTCTGATGGAGGCTGAGGGCCAACTTGAACTTGAGGAAGCCAATCGATTCAAAGAGCGATTTAACGGCATGCTTGAGAATAGTCGCTCAGCAATAAAGACACTCGCATTCGTAATCACAAAATACGGTGTAGACGAGAACTTTGATTCCATTGCGGAAGCTATCCTTCAATCCAATCAATACATTGACGCCCTCGAGATAACTGACCAGGGTGTAATAACTCATGTTTACCCGCTCAAAGGTCACGAGGCTGTCATTGGTTTTGATGTCTTCAAAGACTCGTTGCGCAGCGTTGAGGCCCTAAAGGCTGTCGGGAAACGCGAGATGTTCTTTGCCGGACCATTTGAACTTCGCCAGGGGGGTCTCGCTATCGTGGGAAGACTTCCTATTTTTATCAACGACAAGTTTCAGGGCTTTTCAGCTGCCTTGATTCGATTTCCGACGATGTTGAAAGCAATTGGCGCGGAAGGAAATAACTCCGGGTTCTTATACCAGCTTGCGAAAAAGAATCCAATTTCAGGAGAAACAGAATTTTTTCTGCCGGTTCCGGATGGCACCGACCTCCGCGATTTCGTTGCGGTCGAAATACCCGAAGGTGAATGGCAGCTCTATGTGGGTCGACAAAAGCATAGAATATTTCCCGGCGTCCTGCTATTCTCCCTTCTTGGCCTCGCACTCGCCGCAACGGCTGGAGTATTCACATGGAACCTGGCATGGCAACCGGAAAAACTGAACCGACTCGTGCGTATCAAAACGTCGGAAATTGTTCGACAGAAACAGCATACCATTACCACTCTCGAAAGAGTAAGCGATGCTTTCGTGGCGCTTGACAAGAATTGGTGCTTTACGTACATCAACAAGAAAGCAGGCGAAATTTTTGATCGAGATCCGGAAGCAATCATCGGAAAGAATATCTGGGACGAATTTCCTGAAGTCGTTGGCAAACCATTCTATTATGCCTATCACAAGGCAATGGAAGAACAACGTTTTACTTCCATAGAAGATTATTACGAACCCCTTGATGGCTGGTTTGAAAACCACATATATCCGTCACCAGACGGGATTTCGGTTTATTTCCGCGATATCACGGCGAAATTAAATGCTACCAGAGTTGTTGAATACGAAAAGCGTATGTCTGATTCCATAATCAACAGCTTACCGGGTGTCTTCTACTTATTCGACCGTCAGGGGAAGTATCTCCGATGGAACAAGAACTTCGAAGTGGTTTCAGGTTACAGCGCTGAGGAAATTAGTCGCGCAGATGCTCTAATGTTTATTCACAGAGATGATCGTAACCGCGTCCGCGAAAGCATTGACGATGTATTTGCCAAGGGCAAAGGAGAAATCACTGCTAACGTCGCAACACGCGATGGAAGAGTGATACCCTATTACTTTAGCGGCATAACTGTGACTTTCGATAATGAAGCCTATCTCGTCGGAATGGGCATTGACATTTCCGAACGCGTTGCCGCAGAAGCCGCCCTGATGGAACGCAACGAAGAAATTCAGAAACTCACAACCCACCTGCAAAACATCCGCGAAGAGGAGCGCACACACATGGCTCGTGAAATCCACGACGTTCTCGGCCAGCAACTCACGGCACTTAAGATGGATGCCTCCTGGTTGAAAAAAAATATCGTTGACGACCGTGCGCTCGAGCGGCTCGCAGCAATGGTTGGACTAATCGATGAAACGATTCGTACGGTGCGAAAGATATCGTCTGAGTTGAGGCCCGGCGTACTCGATGATCTGGGTTTGATTGCCGCACTGGAATGGCAGACAGCAGAGTTTGAAAAAAACACGGGCGTGCGTAGTTCGTTTCACTCGAACCAATCCGAACTTCCACTCGACCACAAACTTGCTACACACATTTTCCGGATCTATCAGGAAGCACTCACCAATGTAGCGCGTCATGCGAATGCGACTCATGTGTCAACATACCTCAGGCTCTCTGAAAGGACATTAACCCTCGAGATACGTGACGACGGAAAGGGATTTGATCCCGATGAGGTG
>JAEZDW010000255.1 GCA_023417955.1 Bacteroidota bacterium | reverse complement strand
GTGCTGGCATGGCTATGCTGAAACTGATGAAAGAAGCGCGTGTTAATTTGTGGAAAATGGTGCCGCAACTAAAGATCTCATAAGTGAACGAATTCACCTCTCTTCCAAAATTTGTTGAGCGGTTTCTGCGAATCGTTTGCCCGGACGAATTGTATGAAGAAATCGAAGGTGATCTCATCCAGCGATACAATCGACATATCGCTGTTTACGGACGTAAGCGCGCCAGCCGAAAACTCTTGTTTGATACACTACGGTACCTGAGGCCCGGAATCATTCTCAGAAAGAAAACCCCAAACAGGTTAGGCCAGGCGTTTATGCTGCGCTCATATTTTCCGCTCGCATTCAGGCGAATATTCAAACACAAGACCTTCTCTCTCATCAACGTTACTGGTATTGCCATTGCTCTTGCTGCATTCTTTTTCATCATTCAATATGTAGTTTTTGAAACAGGGTTCGACAGGTTCCACACAGATCATGATCGGATTTTTCGTGTAGCGCTTGAGCAGTATGAGAACGGTGCACTTAAGAGTTCATCCGCAAAGAACTTCCCTGGAGTTTACAGGTATCTGAATGAAGATATTCCCGAAGTAGAAACTGCAACGCGGTTTATGAAGATCCCGGCGAACACGGGTTTTCTTTTTGGGCGGAACAACCAGATCTATAACGAGTCAGGAGGCTATATCAACGCAGATAGCAACTTCTTTAAAGTATTTCCGGCTTTACTCTTGCGCGGCAATGTTCATACGGTCCTGAAGCACCCGAATAGCATTGTCATATCCGAGGCAATTGCCAGGAAGGTGTTTGGGGATGAAGACCCTATCGGACAACGCCTCGATCCGATCGAGGAAAGAAGCGGTACCGGACTGATTGTTACTGGCATTCTCAAAGACATCCCTGCAAACGCACACTTTCATGCAAATTTTGTCTCGAGACTTGAAGACGTCTGGCCTGAGGTTTTGGAGGATGACTGGATTCCATCACTCATTTTCAATTATGCATTGCTGAAAGAAGAAGCCAACGCTTCAGTCGTTGCATCCAGGCTTGACGAAATGCTCAAAGCCGTAGGTGGAAATGTACCTGTTGTCAAGGGAGCAAAAACAATCATGCAGCCGCTTACCAGCATACACCTTCAATCTCACTTCGACGACGAGTACGAAGCCAATGGCAGTCAACCACTGGTATATCTGGTCTTTGCAATTGGGATCTCTATCGTTCTGATGAGTTGGATCAACTATGTCAATATTGAGTCTGCTCGTTTTCTGAAACGCGCAAAGGAGGTTGGCGTTCGACGCGTAATAGGATCAGGCAGGTCTGATCTCTCCCTGCAGTTCCTGGTTGAATTCTTGTGCATCACATTTGCCGCACTAGCGCTGGCTGCGGGAATAGTCGCATTGGGATCACCAATCGTTTCCAACGTTACAGGCGTGGCGATAGACATTGACGTCCTTTATTCATCATATCTTGCCAGGTTTGCGATACTTTTTGTCATTCTCGGGACAATTATCACAGGCATATATCCGGGGTTATACATCATCAGACTGAAACCGGCCTTCGCCTTAAAAGGGATTTTGAATGGAAGTCCCGGCAGAAGACTTGTTGGCAGGCCACTGGTGATAATTCAGTTCAGCACTTCGATTCTACTCGTAGGGTGCCTGTTCGTAATCAGCTCGCAGCTTGACTTAATTCAGATCACAAATAAAAAAGTCGAGGTCGAAAAGGTCGTGGCGATTAAGAACCCGATAGCTTACGCAAACAGTGAAGTAATCGACAAATACAATCGCTATAAAGTACTAAATGACAGACTGACTCAAATTGCGTCTGTTGGCACAGTAGGAACCTCGTCGGCGATACCCGGAACGGAGATTGGCTTCACCTATGTCGATTTGATCAAACGCAACCTTAACGATCCGTTTGACCCGACACGATACAAGACCATGTTTGTCGGGGAAAACTATTTGCAGCTATACGGCATTGAGTTGTTGGCAGGAAGGAATTTTGAGTTGGATGAAGGCGGCACATACATTGATCCCTGGGAAAGGAAGGATTGGTCGAAAATAATCATCAATGAAAAGGCAGCCAGGAGTCTTGGTTTCAAGTCAGCTGACGAGGCCGTAAATCAAATTGTAAAATTTAACGCGTTCGATGATTTTGAAGATCATGAAATCATCGGTGTGATTGAGGATTATCATCACGAGGCCGCGAGTAAGGTCGTTTATCCGATGATCTTAAAATCAAATTTCAACAGTTATCAGCAGGTCTACTACTCGGTTCGGTTGAATGCTGGTGTAAACGCGCGTGTCGCAATTGACGATATCAACACCGCATGGAAAGAAGTGTTTCCCGGATATCCCTTTGAGTATTTTTTCCTTGACGAATATTATGGCCGGCAGTTCAAGTCTGAAAGGAAGCTTGAGGCTGTCTTTTCTCTTTTTGCCGGAGTTGCAATCTTCATTGCGTGCCTGGGCGTATCCGGCATGAGTCTTTTTGAATCCAATTCACGAATTCGTGAGATCAGCATCAGAAAAGTCCTCGGTGCTTCGGTTACAAGTTTACTTGCTCTGCTCTCCCGCGATCAGGTTCGATGCATTGTAGTCTCTTGTGTGATTGCTTTTCCCCTTACCTGGTACGTAGCAGGGGAGTGGCTGTCGTCCTACCCGTTAAAGGTTGAGCTGTCTGCAACATTCCTGATTGTACCCGCTGTGGCGATTACATCTATTGTAATATTGCTTGCATCACTTCAGGCGTTGAAAGCCGTAACCTCGAATCCTGCTGAACATCTGAAGAGTGAATGACGGACAAGGATAAGAATGTGACCTCGCTTCCGAAATGGGCTGAACGTTTTCTCCGGGCAATTTGTCCGGATGAGTTCTACGAAGAAATTGAAGGTGATCGGATCGAACAGTTTACCACCTTTAATTTCAGATTCGATCAGTGAAAAATACCAAACCATCCGTAGTTTGTCCTGAATCCCGGGAGCTGATTTCCGGAGATTTGTCTGAAACAAAAACGTATTCATTATGGAATTCAGACAACTTGGAAATTCAGGTTTGCGTGTGCCGGTGCTCAGTTTTGGTACGGCGACCTTTGGCGGTACGACAGACTTTTTCAAAAAGTGGGGCGACGTTGACGTAGACGAAGCAACACGATTAATAGACATCAGCCTGGACCACGGGCTTAACTTCTTCGACACCGCCAATGTATATTCTGCAGGCGCTTCAGAGGAGGTATTGGGAGCAGCGCTCAAAGGAAGGCGACACAATGCCATCATTTCAACAAAGGCTACATTTAAGATGGGTGAAGGTCCAAATGAAAGCGGATCTTCACGTTACCATCTGTTCCGCGAAGTCGATGCCAGTCTGCGGCGGCTGCAAACCGACTACATTGATCTTTTCATCATACATGGCGTAGATCCCTTAACGCCCGTAGAGGAGACGTTGCGGGCACTGGATGACCTGGTGAAGACCGGCAAGGTGCGATACATCGGCTGCTCGAATTTTACCGCGTGGCAGGTGATGAAGTCGTTGAGCGTATCCGAGAAACTGGGATTGCAGAAATATATTATCTACCAGGGATACTATTCTCTAATTGGTCGCGAGTACGAATGGGAACTCATGCCCATGAATGAAGATCAGGGACTCGGGCTTATGGTGTGGAGTCCACTCGGCTGGGGCAGGCTCACGGGCAAAATAAAAAGAGGCGTGCAGCCAGCAAACGGTCGGATACAGTCAGGCGGCGCAACAGGCGGACCGATTGTAGCGGATGAATTTTTGTTCAGTGTAGTTGACGTATTGGAAGAAGTCTCCAATGAAACCGGGAAGACAATACCACAGGTTGCGTTGAACTGGCTTTTGAATCGCAAGACCGTCTCGAACATCGTGATAGGAGCACGCACGAAGGAGCAATTGGAGGACAATTTGGGAGCAGTGGGCTGGTCACTCGATACAGAACACATCGAAAAGCTTGATCGCGTGACAGCGCAGACGCCTTACTACCCGCATTGGGTTGGCATGAGGTAGTTACAAATTAGTAAGTGCCTGCAACCGGCTGGAAAGAAACTAATTCTTCGATGAGATTTGTTGAATGATCAGATCCTCATGATGCACTGACGCGTCATGTCAGAAATCTGATCATTCAACTATGAATACAAAACGCAAACTGATTACGTCCTATGCAGCGCCTGTTGAGCAGGGCTTCCTGGGCGAGGGACATACTGCACGGGCTGTGATCCGCGTGCCGTATAAGGAAAGCGATCCTTTCATCCTGCTCATGGATGACACGCTTGATAAAAAAGATAATACTCCGGCTGGTGGTCCGCATCCCCATTCGGGTTTCGAGACCGTATCACTGATGGTTGACGGAGAGTTTCGTGAGAAAACGGAAACCATGAAGGCGGGAGATTTTCAAATCATGACAGCAGGGAGTGGCATCGTACATACGGAAGCCATTGAACAACCCACTAAAGGAAGACTGCTGCAGATGTGGCTTAACCTTCCGAGTCGTGAACGCTGGGCCAAGCCTCGTGTGCAGAACCTGCCTGCGGATCACGTTCCGGTAATTCAGGACGCGGGAACCAGCATACGATTATATAGTGGCACATTGGCAGGAGTGAGTTCACCTGTGCTCAATCACGTTCCATTACTGGCTGCGGAATTTCAGATGCAGCCGAATGCGCTCACCGTACAAAACATTCCGGCGTCGTTTAATGCCTTCATATTTGTTCTTCAGGGCAGCGTTCACG
>JAEZDW010000200.1 GCA_023417955.1 Bacteroidota bacterium | reverse complement strand
GTACGAAAACGTCGTAATTTACAAGAAAAATGAACATCTCTTTTCCAAGATTTGTACCTCAAACCTAACTGTGTTTTATGATTTTTGACAAAAAAGCCGAGTTAAACGTGCTTATCAATCTGGCCGCAAGCGACTCCAATGTGGCTGAGCGCGAATCTAAACTGATCCACCTGATTGGTAAGGCGAACGGTATTCCCAAGGAAGAAATTGACGCGTTGTTGACTAATCCGAAACCGATCGGAAGCATCGATTCGCTCACTTCCGATGAGAAGTTTGAGCACCTGTATCACCTGATTCAGCTCACGAAGATGGAAGGGCAGGTTTTCCGGAGTGAGATTGTATTCTGCGAAAGCATTGCAGAGCGTCTTGGCTTCAAGAAAGGTGTCGTTGGAGAGATTTCGCAGCACGTGTACAGCGATCCGTCAATCACTGCCGACAGGGACATGATTAAGGACAAGGCGATGAAATTTCTTAGGAAGTAATTATTTCAACATCACGTAATAAAAGGGGCCGTTTCACGAAAGTGAGGCGGCCTCTTTGCTTAAAGACGGTATCAATCTGGCATTCTCAGGGCACGCGCAACGCGGAATCGAGTGCGAGGTTCAGCTGATCAGGTTCTTCCACCATCGGGAAATGTCCGGCACCATACACCGGAATAATTTCATATCCAAAGTGTGCATACCTTGCCAACGCCACTTCATCGATCGGCGTATAATCGCTATTGATAACATATAGTTTGAAGGGCAACCTGCTTAGCCGGTCTTTTTCTTCAGCATGTTTTTGTATTACCTGACTATAAACCGCCAGAGCGATTTTTGCGTTAGCAGAGCGATAGTCATTTACTATCCGATTGATCACCTCGCGATCCTTGGTTCGGGTATTCTGTCGCGCATACTCATCGGCCATTTGCACATAATTTCTTTTGAATCTCGCGAAGTAGTCATGAAACCCGTTCCTGAAATCATCCGTGATCTCAAAACCGACATCCTTGAAGGAATCGACGGCGATAATACGTATCACGCGATTGTGTTGCATTTCCTGGACGTGCAATGCGATATTAGCACCGACTGAGTGGCCGATTAATACCGCGTTCGTTACATTTTCCTTTTCCATAATTTGCGCTATATCCCGCGCAAAATTTTCTATCGTCCAGTTACTCCGGTCTTTGCCGGAATTGCCGTGTCCTGCAAGATCCAGATTGAGGATGCGAAAGCGCTGCTTGAAATGCCTGACCTGATCATCCCAGTAACGCATATTGAGATTCCAGCCGTGGATGAAAACCAGGCAAGTGTCCTGATCTCCCTGAATTTCATAATTAATCGAAACCCGCTGGTAAGGTGTGGAATCGGGCGACGCAAGCTCCACAGGGCGGTCGGCACTACGGCCACAGCCAAAAACTACGCAAATACACAATGTGACGTAAAGAATACGAACCATACAGTCTCGTTTCCAGCCATTTAACGTTGAGTCAGACCTTTTCATTGTGCACTTCAAAAGTAGACGGTTCTTCTCCAAAAACGAAATTATGCCGGTCCTTTTCCGGAATCCGTCGCTGGCACTTTGTTTTGAACAATCCGCGGGAACAGAATCAGCAAATGGACATCGCTAACACTTTGAGGTACGTGTTATCAGGATTGGGATATCTTCTTATTGCAATGTCTCTCGTTCCATTGCTGCGTAGTAACTGGTGGTTTGTGCGAATCTTCGACTATCCGCGTTCTCAGAAGTTCTGGTTGAATGCGCTGATCCTGATCACTTATGTCGTCACTGTTGGATGGACAGCGACATCCGATGTAATCTTTATCGGCGCAATGTCCCTAAACCTCATGTTCCTCTTCAGCAAAGTTTGGGAATACACGAAGCTCGCACCAGTCCAAATGAAGGTGAACACGAAGGAGGGAGACAGGGTCCGGCTTCTCGTGGCTAATGTGTATCAGGATAACCGCAATGTCTCACTCCTTCGCGGAATGATCGATTCGTGTGATCCTGATCTTATTCTTCTTGTTGAAACAGATGCGTGGTGGCTGAACCAAATGCGAGAGCTGCACGATCGTTATCCGAACAGAGTTGAGGTTCCTAAATCAAATACGTACGGCATGGTGCTTTTGTCGAAGCTTGAAATCGCCGATTACAAAGTCCGTTACATTGTTGAAGACGATATCCCGTCCATTCAAGCTGACATGATCACCAACTCGCGTCAAACATTCCGCCTTTACGGACTTCATCCAAAACCACCTGTTCCGCAGGAGTCCGGAGAGTCAACGGAGCGTGATGCAGAGATTCTGATTGTCGCCAGGGAATGCAGGACTTGCCAGACTCCCGTGATTGTCGCCGGTGATCTTAATGACGTAGCCTGGAGTTTCACGACAAGTTTATTTCTCAAGGTAAGCGGACTGCTTGATCCGCGGATCGGCCGCGGATTCTTTAGCACGTTTCACTCGAAGTATCGATTAATGCGGTGGCCGCTTGACCATGTGTTTTGCTCCAGCCATTTTTACCTTCACAGTCTCAAACGCATGGGCGATATCGGTTCGGATCATTTTCCGATCTTGATTGAAGTCGGCTTAAAACCGTACGACATTCCTGAGAATGCAAGCGACGAAAAGGTGGCCGATCAGGATGAAATTGAAATTGCAACCGAAAAAATAGCTTCGGCAAAGTTTGAACAAGTTTCAGATAAACAGTAGATAATATGAGTTCGATTGAAGCGATACAACACGTCAATATCATCCGCCATAATTTGCCCGATGATGGGACGTATCCCAACAATGCGTTGCATCCTCTCGTCATTTACAAAGGCGCAATTCGACTGTCCGAAAAGAATCCGGACAGGGAAGTGAAGGCTCTATTGAAAACAAATAACTGGCACAACGCCTGGACTAATGGTATTTACGAGTATCATCATTATCACAGCATCACGCATGAAGTACTTGCTGTGATTCAGGGGAGTGCACGAGTTCAGTTCGGGGGACCTTCAGGGGTAACGTTACTCGTCGACAAAGGTGATGTGATCATTATTCCGGCCGGCGTCGCACATAAAGCGATCGAGCTCTTTGATGACTTTAAAGTTGTGGGGGCCTATCCTTCCGGAATGGATTACGATGTTCTCACGGAAAAAGATAACCGCGAAAAAGCGATTGAGAATATCAAGTCGGTTAAGCTTCCTGATCGTGATCCCGTGTACGGTGAAGGTGGACCTCTCCTATCCAACTGGACGCATTAACCGCCAACTTCAGCCAGCGTGAGGCGAACTGTATTCGCGCTGTCATTGTCCCAGCAGTATGCATCGGTCGGAAAAAACCGAAATACACTAATTGCAGGACTGAGTGCTTCGTTTTCGAGCGTCTTGCGAAAGGGCAGGAACTCCATGGAAAAAGGAATTTCGTTGCGTGGTATGAAAGAAGCCGTTCCGGAAAGTGTCAGGAATTCATTTGCTCCCGAATTTGCGTAGAACAATTCAACGCGGCCGCCATCCAACATCGGATTTTCAGGTCCGGTGTGCACAAACAGTAGCCATACCGTTCCTTCGTCATCAATCCATTGGTTCTTCACTGATATTGTCGACAATGGCCAGTCCATTACATTGTTGGAAACCATACAAATCCTGGCTGAAGCAATGAGTGCTCTGATTCTCCTCAACGACGCAGGTTCTATCCGGGCTTTTTCTTCACAAATCATAATCAGCATTTTTCAATTGGTCGAAAATCACGGCTATCAGGTAAACAAAGACAAACGAGATGCCAGGCTAAAAAAGAAACAGGCAGATTTCGACGTCCTCGAAAAC
>JAEZDW010000199.1 GCA_023417955.1 Bacteroidota bacterium | reverse complement strand
GAAGTGGAAGGAACTGAACCTTAAGAAAGGCACAACCACCAAGCGTTACGCTGTTTCTGATAAAGGTCGTATCATCAGCTTCAAAGAGAAGATGGAAGACGGCTACATTCTGAAACCCCGCCTTACTCAGGGTTACCCCAGTATTACAATCGGTCGTGAAGAAACACGCCAGAACTATTACATCCACCGCCTGGTGGCCGAATACTTCTGCCGCCAGGGTAGTCCGAAAAATGCATTCGTTATCCACCTCGACCACAGAAAAGACAACAACAAAGCTTCTAACCTGAAATGGGTGAAGCACGACGAGCAGATAGAGCATGCAAAGAAAGACCCCAACGTTCTGGTTCGCATGAACCCGGATGAAGGCCCGAAACTTACAGTCGATAAAGTCAAGAAGATCAAGCTTGCTCTGTTTAAATCAAAAAAACAGCCAACGCTTAAGGCACTTGCCAAACTCTTTAAAGTCTCTGACATGCAGATTCACCGTATCAAGACCGGTGAAAACTGGGGCCATGTGAAAGTGTAATAAATCTAATAATCGTATCTTGAAGCCTTCCTGACGGAAGGCTTCTTTATTTAATCTCGCCTATGAAAAACCTCCTCTTTACCTGCCTGATCTATTGCGCGCTTACAACTTATGCCCAGCGGCCACAAACTTTCACACAATCATCTCCGGAAAATGCTGGTATGTCCACCAAACGACTCAGCACAATCGACAAGATGATTCAGGAATACATCAGCGACGGAAGAATTCCCGGCGCTACAGCACTCGTCATCCGCAACGGTAAAATTGTTTACCACAAGAGTTTTGGCTTCAGCGACATTGAAAAAAAGACACTGCTGAAAAACGACGACGTCTTCAGGATCGCCTCACAATCGAAGGCAATAACCAGTACCGCCGTGATGATGCTCTACGAAGAAGGAAAATTTCTTCTGGATGAACCTGTATCCAAATACATTCCCGAGTTCGCGAAACCGCAGGTACTAAAGACTTTTAATGAAAAGGATTCGACGTACACCACCGAACCCGCCCGTGGTGAAATCACAATCCGTCACTTGCTGACGCATACTTCGGGGCTCGATTACCCCGCGATAGGCAGCAAAGAATTTCAGGCGATTTACGCCAAAGCAGGCATACCCAGCGGGATCGGCAACGACAAAAGCCGTCTTGGTGAAAAGATGAAAGCGCTTGGTAAACTTCCGTTGAAACATCATCCCGGTGAAAAATGGACGTACGGCCTTAACTCGGATTTACTCGGTTACCTTGTTGAAATCTGG
This sequence comes from Bacteroidota bacterium, assembly GCA_023417955.1. Taxonomy (GTDB): domain Bacteria; phylum Bacteroidota; class Bacteroidia; order Cytophagales; family Cyclobacteriaceae; genus Ohtaekwangia. The sequence continues at coordinate 3,491 of JAEZDW010000199.1, read as the reverse complement.
TCCGGTATGTCGTTCGATGAATTCCTGCAAAAAAGAATGTTTGCACCACTTGGCATCAAGGACACGTACTTCTATTTACCGGCCGAAAAACACAATCGTCTCGTCCGGCTCTATCAGGGAACTGATGCGGGAGTCAGAAAAGTTGACGCAAAAGCATATGACGATGTCGATCCTGATTATCCACTGCTGAAAGGAACTTACTATTCCGGAGGTGCCGGACTTTCCTCGTCGGTAATTGACTACGCGCGCTTCCTGCAGATGTACCTCAATCAGGGTGAGTTTAACAATACACGTCTTCTCAGTCGCAAGACAGTTGAATTGATCCTGACAGACCAGCTTACCATTCCCAACTCACCGGAGTATGGTCTTGCATTTGGACTTGAGACTGTTGAGAACGACAAAGGTTCTATCGCTTCAATTGGCACCTTTCAGTGGGGTGGCGCATTTAGTACACATTATTGGGCAGATCCAAAGGAAGGTTTGATCGGAATCTTATACACGAATGTTTACCAAACGCGCGCCTGGGACATTGGCGAGCGTTTTAAAGTACTGGTCTATCAGTCCATTATCGATTGACCTTGAAAAATAAAAAGCCCGTCACCGACGGGCTTTTTATTCAAGCTTAGTTTTCGTTGATCCGAACTTTACGATGATAACCATTCGACAACCTGTTGAATGGCATATGAACCACAAGTTCTTCGTCTTCATACGCCGCATGGATTTTACTTATGTCCACATAATAAGGGACCGGTTTGTTGTAAATTATCTGCGGCACCTGTACAAGCTTGTCATGCGAAGCAATATTGATATAGTAATATATCGTCAGGTGGTTGTTATGTATTTCGACGTTCATGGCCTGCTTACCGATGCCTGCTACACGAAAGCGCAGTTCGCGACCATATTCTGATTCATAAATATTCTGTTGTGGTTCGCTGATACCACCGCTTAGTGTGTTGAGCACATCAACAGTTGTGACCAAATCCAAGCTCTGGTTATTGCTGTTTTTCTTTTTCATTACACTGTTCTCCCTTCACTAAAAATTTAACAATACACATACCAGCAAATTTTGCGGCGCCAAAACGGCATGCAATGGTCTGTGAAAACGCTAAACCTGACAGGATGAATCCATCAGCCCATATTAAATGCCGTCGGCTGAAGCAATTGCAACACGTAACGAAATACAATGGTTTACTGCCTGGCGGCAGTTCGGCGGCTACTGATCCCGGAAACGGAGCTTAAAAATCAACAGGGTCGATGCGAGCATCAGCGTAACCATGTTCGCAGCAATTACCGGGATATCATTTTGGATAAATCCATAAATGAGCCACAGCAACACGCCAAGGCAAAAGAGGGAGAACATTCCGAGTGAAAGATCCTTCGCCGACCTGCTCTTCCATGTCTTGATTACCTGCGGCAAAAATGCAGCAGTGGTGAGCGATCCGGCAACTAATCCCAAAACCTGAATTATATTCATAACACAAATAAGCTTGATAAAGCCGTTACAAAGATAACAGCCCAACACCACTTACGAGAGAAATGTAATTTAAGTTCGCGTGGATGCAACTTCAACCGATTGCGCTGATGAGCAAACCGAAAGCGTTACCTAAACTGACGCGAGAAATCAACAACTCAGGCGTCCGTCGTCATTTACGCTTATTGAGCATTTGATCAGCCGCGATAACCAGGAACAGGTAATCTGTTGTGCCACCTCCCAGAACATATTCAGTTTGCTGCCAAAGGAAAGGCCACGTCAGCATTTCCGGATAGTCGGGTCGTATCAACGCCGTACCCGATCCGATTCCTCCCGGTATGTACGACCAGTCAGCGCGGTTAAAACCATAGGCAGTCGTCAGCGAATTAGCGCCAACACCGGATGCGAACGAAGCCGTATTTGTACCGGGGTGGCAACCGAAAATAAAGTTGATGGCGTGGAGTGCATAGCTATTCGGAAAAATGTCAGGGAAGTACGTGTGAAGTAAAAAGTGCTTCACGCCAAGGCTTTGAATACCCCAACCGGCGCCCCAGATGTCGGGCTTGTAGGGAACGCCATAAGGATTTTCCTTCTCCTGCGCAGCCACCTTCACCGCATACTTACGTACTGCTTCCTGCACAGCCTTTGTCATCGCCTTGTCTTTAAGTTCACTCAGAACAGGTGCAACGATCCATCCGGTATTTTCGATGTTGTTAACGATGGTTTCTTTTTGCGCGATAATCCATGATGCATACTGGCGGTCTGAAGTACTGCGCCATAATTCAACAGCCGCCCTCAAACGTTGCATCGGATTTTTTTCTGTGGTATTCTGATACAACTCTTTGGCAATACGCAGGCACTCCTGCGCAAGCTCGGGATTGAATTCCTTCAATGCGCGAAACGCGGCGGCAAGGGCAGCGGATGTCTGCAACTGACGATATGGGTTCTCTTCCGTAAACACCCACCTGTCATCCGGTGAGCCCGGTAATCCGACTTCGGAAGTTTTGCCGGAAGAAGGTTCAGTGAAAACAACATTATCAGTCATGTTTACAGCATCGCCGAGTAAAACGTACTGCCGCAACGTAGGACAGATCACACCGCGATAAAGGCGACCTAAAGAGTTATAACCTGCAACAACAGGCAATACGCCGTGTTCGATTTGCTGAAGAAAGTCATCGTGTCCGTCGGGCACCTGGATTTCGACAATCTTGTTCTTCTGATCGATCGTCGTGTTGTCGTATTCCGGTTTGAAGAATTCCCGTATCAGCGACAGCATGTGAATAGTTTCAACCTGAGATTCGATTCGCAGATCAAAATCACCTGCATCGTGCCAACCGCCCTGATTAAGGCCGGGAACATGATCACCCGGTTTAAAGCGATCCTGCAACGCAGAGGCGCCCTGAATGTAACCGTCGAAATGATTGTGATTCAGGGGAGCCATTCTTGCGTCGTCAAGGTGACAGGCCCCATGCCATACGCGATAACGTTCGTTAACCCGCATGTGACACATTTGTGCCGGCAGGAAGTACTCCAGTGTAGGCTGCCATACATGACGTGAATAGACATCATCCGCAATTTGAAAAGGGCTGGTAGTAAATTCGCCGTAACGGATGTGATATATGCCAGGTTCGGTTATTTTCGTAAAATCGAACTGCAGGTAGCGGTACCGTAAAAACTTGCCCCATTCCGCCGGAGTTTGCTCCAAAACTTTTGTCGGCCCGTCGGATGTAAGTCGTTCCAGCACTACAGGCAGTCTCCGGGAATCCTTAATGTCGATTTCAATATTTGCAACCTTTTGCTGCGCGGGGTGATAGCCAACCTGAGAAACCTGAACGACAGGTTCATGCTGCCAATTGGGGATTGCGTGTGGAGTCACGAGCCATTCAATAGCATTTGTTGTAGCATTAGCCGGCACAAGTGAACGAACAACAAACCAACCGTTGTTATGCCTTCCGCGTCCATCGATTAGTTCAATTTTGCTGCCTCCAACATTTTCAATGATCATACGTTGGCGGTCTGA
>JAEZDW010000168.1 GCA_023417955.1 Bacteroidota bacterium | reverse complement strand
ATTACTAGCAATAGCCCATAATCTGGCGAAAGCAGCGGCCTGATCTCGGGGTCAAATATCTTTTTCTTCCCAGAAAAGATATCCAAACAAAAAACATCGGACCGCGGGCGGTCAAAAATGAAAAAAGCCGCCTCATGACTTTTGAGACGGCCTCGTTTCCCAGGAAAGTGCTCACGCATCGGGCATTGACGCATTATTACACGAGAACCTTACCTGTCGAAACGAGAGGCGCAGCGTCGCCTCATAAAACTGCAAAAGGCTGCCCCTTTCGAGACAGCCTCCTATAACTTCGTGCAAAGCAACTCTTAGACTACCGCGCCTTCTTCTTTTTCAACGAAAGATTCCAAAGGAAGGCAACTGCAGACCAGGTTGCGGTCACCGTATGCGTTATCCACCCGGCCTACTGCTGGCCAGAATTTGGTTTCCTTCACAAACGGAAGCGGATAGGCAGCTTTCTGCCGTGAATAAGGCCGATCCCAATCGTCCGCGGTTACAACCTGCGCGGTATGCGGTGCGCGTTTGAGTACATTGTTTTCACGATCAGCCTTACCTTCTTCAACTTCCCGTATTTCATTTCGGATTTCAATCAGCGCTTCGATAAACCTGTCGAGCTCTTCCTTCGGTTCGCTTTCCGTAGGTTCAATCATCAACGTACCGGCTACAGGGAATGACACTGTCGGTGCGTGAAAGCCGTAATCCATGAGGCGTTTTGCTATGTCTTCCACTTCAATGCCGGACTTCTTGAAATCACGACAATCGACAATCATTTCGTGAGCGCAACGGCCTTGAGCGCCGGTGTACAAAATACGATAGTGATCTTTGAGTGAATCCTTAATATAGTTCGCGTTCAGAATAGCGTACCGGGTTGCGTTGGTCAGGCCATCAGCACCCATCAACGCGATATATGCGTACGAGATCGTAAGAATACTCGCGCTGCCCCATGGCGCTGCTGATACTTCTTTGATAGCCTTGTCACCTCCGGTCTTCACCAGTGAGTGACCTGGCAGGAACGGTTTCAGTTTGTCGTTGCAGCAAATCGGTCCCATGCCAGGGCCGCCGCCTCCGTGTGGAATACAAAACGTCTTGTGCAGATTAAGGTGACATACATCTGCGCCGATTGTCGCAGGTGAAGTGAGTCCTACCTGTGCATTCATGTTTGCCCCGTCCATGTAAACGAGTCCGCCGTTTTCGTGAATCGTTTCACAGATCTGTGTGATTGACTCTTCGAACACACCGTGCGTGGAAGGATACGTTACCATCAAACAGGCCAGCTTATCCTTATATTGTGCACACTTCAGTTTGAGGTCTTCGATGTCGATCTTTCCGTCGGAATCTGATTTCACTACAACGACCTGCATACCCGCCATTACGGCGCTGGCAGGGTTGGTACCGTGTGCAGAAGCGGGAATCAACGCAATGTTACGGTGCCCTTCACCGCGATCCTGATGATATGCGCGAATCACCATCAAACCGGCATATTCGCCCTGCGCGCCACTGTTGGGTTGGAGTGATACGCCGGTAAAACCTGTAATCTCTTTCAACCATTGTTCGAGGTTGCCAATGATTTCGCGATAGCCTGTGGTCTGGTCCTCAGGCGCGAAAGGGTGCACGTTTCCGATTTCCGGCCACGTCAATGGAATCATTTCCGATGTTGCATTGAGCTTCATTGTACACGAGCCGAGCGAAATCATGGAATGAACCATGGAAAGGTCTTTGTTCTCAAGGCGCTTCAGATAACGAAGCATCTCGTGTTCCGAGTGATGCGTATTGAACACAGGGTGCGCAAGGAATGCTGACTTCCTCACTAATGATTCCGGCAGGTTCGACTTTGATGCTTTAGCCGTTCCATTGTCTTTAATCGCACCAGCCGCGCGGAAGATGTCCAGGATAAGGTCTACGTCCGCCGGTGTGGAGGTCTCATCGAATGAAATACCAATATCGCCACCGTCGAAATAACGGAAATTGACTTCGCGTTTTTCAGATTCGCGTTTTATCGCTTCGGCATTCACGCCGGTAATTCGCAGTGTATCGAAGAAAGATTCGTTCAGTTGTTTTACACCAAGTTCGGTAAGGCGCGAGGCGGTGTCCGTTGCAAGTGCATGAACGCGGCCCGCAATCTTACGAATGCCTTCCGGTCCGTGGTATACTGCATACATTCCTGCGATCACTGACAGCAGCACCTGGGCTGTACAGATGTTGGACGTAGCTTTCTCCCTGCGAATGTGTTGTTCGCGGGTTTGCAAAGCCATCCGATATCCGGGATTGCCGGCAGCGTCAACGGAGATACCGATGATACGTCCGGGAATTTGTCTCTTGAATTCTTCGCGTGTTGCAAAGAAAGCGGCATGTGGACCGCCAAAGCCAAGTGGTACACCGAATCGTTGTGAGGAACCGACAACCACATCGGCTCCCATTTCGCCCGGTGATTTCAGTAGGGCGAGACTGAGCAGGTCAACACCAACTACGACACCCAGTTCTTTGGTATGCGCGCGCTCGATGAAGTCAGTGTAATCATATACTGCACCGTTGTTGTCGGGATTTTGAATATATACACCGAATACGTCGTTCGAGTCAACGTCGAACGCATCAACTTTTCCGATTACGAGTTCTATACCAAGTGGCTTTGAACGTGTGGTCATCACGCCGAGAGTTTGCGGGAAAACGTTCTCGTCAACGAAGAATTTGTTCGCATCTTTTTTGCCGCCTTTTCTTGACGTGTAGAGGAGAAACATGGCTTCTGCTGCCGCTGTCGCTTCGTCGAGCAGGGATGCATTGGCGATCTGCATACCGGTCAGGTCAAGAATCATGGTCTGGTAATTAATCAATGCTTCCAGACGACCTTGTGCGATTTCAGCCTGATAAGGCGTGTAGGCTGTGTACCAACCCGGGTTCTCGAGAATATTGCGGAGGATTACGGGTGGCGTAAACGTATTATAATATCCGGCTCCGATGAACGACTTAAATATCTTGTTTTTGCCGGCGATCTTGCGAAAAGAGGTGAGAAATTCGGCCTCTGACTGGGCCGGTGGCAAATTCAGAGACTTTTTCAGGCGGATATTTTTTGGAATGGTTTGCTCGATCAGCTGGTCAATTGATTCCGCCCCGATCTTCTCCAGCATTTCAGAAACTTGCTTGTCGTCAGGTCCGATATGGCGGGTTTCGAACCGTTCAACGTATTGCGAATCTATTGTCATTTATATTGATTTTCACTTAGTTAGGTTAATGCTTGCCGGGCTTACGACCGTAAGGCCACAAAGGTAATATTTCGCGTAATGACCGCGATGAAGTGATGAGGAAAATCTTTTGCGACGCTCTGGTTTTCCGCTTATCATATTTCGTCAAACATTGCTACACATAAAAAAAATCCTCATGATATTGCGGTTTCGCTAATTGACGATTATGAGATTTTCTGTATTCACCCTGCTGATTATTATTCAGTCGCTCTGCGTCGGCGCCCAGTCGCCCGCGTCAAAGGAGTATGCCAACCTTATTACCATTGAAAACCTGAAGGACAATCTTTCGATTCTGGCCTCCGATGCACTCGAAGGCCGCGAAACGGGAACACGAGGTCAGAAAATGGCGGCGGCGTTCATCAAAAAACACTTTCAGGATATCGGCCTTGCAGGTCCGCTGGAAGGAGACTACTACCAGGACGTTCCCCTTTATATGTCGAAACCCGGAGAAACCTACCTGATGATCGGTAAGGATAAGTTCACTAATCTGAAGGACGTCCTTTACTTCGGGCGCGGCGGTAAAGCCGAAGCTGTTACCCTGCCGGCAGTATTTGCCGGCACCGGCTCAAAAGAAGTTTTTGACGCACTTGACGTAACTGGTAAAGCGGTCGTCATCGCAGCTAACAAGGAACAAGGGTTCAGAGAATTCGCTGCACTTGCACGCGAGCGCAAAGCCAAAACGATAATTGCTTTTTACGAGGATCGCCAGGCACTCGATGAGTTGATTGCTCAATATAAACGCTCACCTTTTGGTACGCGCCTTTCACTGACCAAGCCACAACACGGAGAAGCGGCTGAAGGGATTTTCGTAGTCACTGCAGAAGTTGCTGCAAAAATATTCAACGAGTCTCCAGCTAAGCTTCTCGCAGCCGCGAAGGAGACTTCAGCGAAAAAAGGCATTAGCAAAATCAAGGAAGGAAAAGTGACCTATCAGGCGGAAACAAAAGCCGAAACGGTCATGTCAGAAAACGTACTCGGATACCTGGAAGGCAGCGACAAGAAGGACGAGATTCTCGTTATTACGGCGCATTATGATCACATTGGGAAAAGGAGTTCAGGTACCGGTGATCTTATTAATAATGGAGCTGATGACGACGGTTCGGGTACAGTAGCCGTCATGGAAATCGCACGTGCATTTGCAGAAGCCAAAGCTGCCGGACATGGTCCGCGTCGCAGCATTTTGTTTATGCTGGTGACAGCCGAAGAAAAGGGATTGCTTGGATCTGATTACTACACGCAGAACCCTGTTTACCCCCTTGCGAGTACCGTGGTGAATCTCAACATTGACATGGTGGGTCGCAGAGACCCCCAGCATAAGGACAGTGCACCTTATGTCTACGTCATCGGTTCAGATAAACTGTCTACGGAACTGCACACACTCAGCGAAACCATCAATGCGAATAACCTCAAATTGATTTTTGATTATACGTATAACGACCAGAACCATCCTGACCGGCTGTATTACCGGTCTGATCACTGGAACTTTGCGAAGAACAATATTCCGATCATCTTTTACTTCGACGGTATCCACGAGGATTATCACAAGCCAAGCGATGAAGTTGACAAGATCGAATTTGATCTGCTCCGTCAACGTACGCTGACGGTTTTCCATACTGCGTGGGAAATTGCAAACCGCGAAACAAGAATCCGCGTCGACGCCAAATAGGCGCGACCGCGGATGTTGAAGCGTTATCTTAGAGATGATCGTCGTGATCGTGCAGCTGCGCGTCGACGACGGCAATTGCAGTCATGTTGACGATCTCTCGAATTGAACTGCCGAGTTGCAAAATGTGAACAGGCTTCTTCATGCCGAGCAGAATTGGTCCGATAGCTTCGCCACCACCGATTTCCATCAACAACTTGTACGCGATGTTTCCGGAAGCAAGGTTCGGGAAGATCAGGGTATTCGCTCCGTCTTTTGCCAATGCGCTGAAAGGGAAATTTTCCTGCTGCAGCTGCGTATCAATCGCAACGTTGGCCTGAATATCGCCTTCAACGATTAAATCGGGATTTCTGCTTTTGGCAATTTCCATTGCGCGACGAGCCTTATCCGGGACTTCGCCCTTGGACGATCCAAAGTTTGAATAGGAAAGCAATGCGATCCGGGGTTCAACGTCAAAGAATCGAACGCCTCTTGCCGTGACTTCAACGATTTCCGCCAACTCTTCAGCTGATGGATCGACGTTTACCGTAGTGTCTGCAAGGAAGAACGTTCCCTGTTTGTTCATGATGATATACATGCCTGCAACGCGTTTGACGGTTTCCGCAGTGCCGATAATTTGCAAGGAGGGCAGTATTGTCTTGGGGTAATCTTTTGTAAGTCCGCTCACGACAGCGTCGGCGTGTCCGAACTCAACCATCATCGCAGCAAAGTAGTTTCTGTCGCGCATCAGGCGAACGCAATCCTGAAGGGTAAGCCCTTTTCGCTGGCGCTTCTGGTACAGACGTTCCGCATATTCCTTGAGCATTTCTTTTTCGTGCAACGGATAGTATATCGGGCAGTCGTGAAGATCCAGCTTGTGTTCCTCGATCAGGTGCATGATCTCTTTCTTGTTCCCGAGCAGGATCGGATTAGCGATACCTTCGTCTTTGAGGACTTGTGCAGCCTTGAGTATCTTCTGGTGATTTGCTTCAGCAAAGACTACGCGTTTCGGATTTTTCTTCGCGCGGTCAATTATCCGCGACATCAGTTTCTGGTCGATACCAATGCGTTTCTGCAGTTCGTAGTGGTATGCGCCCCAGTCTACAATAGGATTTTTTGCCATCCCGGAATCCATGGCAGCCTTTGCGACCGCCGGGGATATCGTTGTGATCAGACGGGGGTCGAGCGGTTTTGGAATCAGATACTCCCGGCCAAATTTGATTTTGTCAGCGCCATAAGCTTTCACAACAATTTCAGGAACCGGCTCTTTGGCGAGCTCTGCGAGTGCGCGAACCGCAGCTAATTTCATCTCCTCATTTATTTCAATAGCGCGTACATCCAGGGCGCCGCGGAATATATAAGGGAACCCAAGTACGTTGTTAACCTGGTTAGGATGATCAGATCTGCCGGTGGCAAGAATTGCATCTGACCTCGTTTTACGGGCGAGGTGATAATCGATCTCAGGATTCGGATTCGCCAGTGCAAACACAATCGGATCCGTATTCATGTTGTTCAGGTCGTCAGGTGTGATCGCATCAGCGACTGAGAGTCCGACAAACACGTCGGCGCCTTTCATTGCTTCCTGCAACGTGTCGAAGTTTACATCGTTGACGAACTGGCTTTTGATCGCGTCAAGATTTGCGCGTTTCTTGTTAAGCACACCCTTGCTGTCGCACATAATGATGTTCTTCGGACTTGCACCGAGTGCGATATACAGGCGCGTGCAGCTCACAGCTGCGGCACCGGCACCATTGACAACAATTCTTACTTTGGCAATGTCTTTCCCGACGATTTCAAGGGCATTGAGGAGTGCGGCTGCGGAGATGATGGCGGTTCCATGCTGATCGTCATGCATTATCGGGATATTCATCTTCTCCCGTAGTTCAGTTTCAATCTTGAAACATTCCGGGGCTTTGATGTCTTCGAGGTTCACACCACCGAAAGTGGGTTCGAGTGCCTTGACGATTTTGATAAACTCATCCGGATCCTTTTCATCAATTTCGATATCGAAAAC
>JAEZDW010000136.1 GCA_023417955.1 Bacteroidota bacterium | reverse complement strand
GTTCAGGATGCCCCGTTCTTCCATCATCTTCATGGTGCGCGCACTTCCCACCTTCATGGTCTTGAAGTTCCTTGACCATTTAAGGAGATCTTCAGCTGTGGTGAACAAGCTAGTAGCCCCCACGTTGGCATAGCTGAGCACACTCTTTTTCAAACCTGTTGGGGATTCAACGAATGAATATGCGCGGTTCTTTACGATCTTTTGGTGATCATCGTAGAACTGGGTGTTGTTCATGCCAATCGGTTTAAAAATGCTTTCGTTGCACCAGTCCGCGAAACTCTTTCCTGAAACACGCGACACGATCTCTGCCATAAGGGTGTAACCAGAGTTGCAATAGACCATTTCGTCACCGGGTTTAAAATTCAGTTCTCGCTGATTAAACATGAGTCGAAGCACCTGTTCTCGCGTGATAACGTCATCGAGTCGCCATCCTGCCAGGGCGAGCAGGTTCCATTGGTCGCGCAGTCCGCTGGTGTGATGAATCAGGTGACGGATCGTGATCTTGTGACCAAAGTCATGCAGCTCAGGAAGGTGTTTTCTGATGTCATCGTCCAGCGAAAGTTTGCCCTGATCGGCAAGCATAGCGATTGCGAAGGCAGTAAACTGCTTTGAAACGGAGGCAATATGAAAGATGGAAGCCGGTGTGTTTGGTATGTCATATTCCGGATTCGCCGAGCCGTAACCCTTGCTGAAGAGAACCTTCTCACCCTTACCGACTGCAATCGTCGCTCCCGCATTCCCTGGAGTAACAATCGTGGCCATGAGCTGGTCAATTTGTTTATCAGGGGTCGTGGCTTTCGGTTCGAGTCGCAGCAGTTCGATGGTATAAGCCCCTCCCGGTTCTTTGGCCTCCAGAGGACTCACTGTAACGGTATAGTTACCTGCTGTGGTTGACGTTATGGAAACCATTTCCGGACCCTGTGTTCCATTCGGGGAATCAAAAGTACCAAGTTCCTTACCTGAGGGGTCTGCCGTTTTAATGATAAGGTCGATCCCGTTTTGTTCGACGTGGATAACAGCAAAAAGATTCTGCTTCATGTTCACGTTAAAGACATGATTTTCGCCGGGCTTTATTTTACCGGAAAGTTTCTTACCAGGCTGAAGTGTAGTCGCGGGTTGCTGGGCATTGGTATATCCCGCAAGAAGAATCAGAAAAACGAAAAGGTTGGCTTTCATATCGGGTTAATGATAATAATTGTACGTTTTGAGGCCGTAAGATCAAATATAAACGAAAGGCCTAAGGCACCAATGTCAAGATTGAAACAAGGTGCAAAACGCATATGAATGGCCGGGCAGTGTGCCTGGTTTCCGTTTGGCAGGTTTCAGGAGAGCAAGTTCAGACATAGTGGTCATTTTTAAAAAAAGTCGCAAACAGAGGCAACGAAACCGCGTTGGCTTGCATTTTACCAATAGAACAAGGCAAAAGGTTTGTGATGGAAGCTTGAGGTTGCCCAGGCGTTTGCCGAAATTAATAGTTCAAACCGTCAAATGGGAGAATCGGAACTGGTCAGGAAATGCAGACGAGGTAACCCTCAGGCCCAAAAGGCTTTATTTGATACCTATGCCAACCGGTTTTACAGATTGATGATCCGGTACGTGAAAGTACAGCAGGATGCCGAAGACCTCGTAATGGTTGGGTTTACAAAAGTATTTGATCACATCCACAAGTTCGAACTAGTGGACGAAGGCGGGCTTGAAGCCTGGATGAGGAAGATCATGGTAAACCAGGCGTTGATGTGGTTGCGCAGGAAACACAATTTCAACCTGACGGAAACACTGGATGCAGCCAACCCCGAACACGATCTGGAAGGGTTGCAGGATCTCGATGGTGAGTACCTCTACCAATTAATCCTCGAACTTCCGGCAGGTTACCGCACCGTATTTAACCTGGCCATAGTTGAGGGGTACGATCACAACGAAATTGCCAGTATGCTTGGGATCAACGAAGGAACTTCACGCTCACAGTTGTTTAAGGCAAGACAGATTTTAAAACGAAAGATTCTCAAGGAGGGATTTCAATATGGCACCTGATGCAGAAAGAAAAATAGCGCATCGAATTCGCGAGGCGGAACGCACTGAGGTGCCGTGGAATCGCGATGCAGTCTGGATGCGTGTTCAGGATGAGTCGGTCACCCGGACTTCCGATCGCAAATACTGGTATTACGCAGCAGCTGCGGTGGTTCTGCTTCTCACCGCTACCTATGTGGTCTTTGATCTCCCTGGCAAGACATCGCAGGAGGATAATCTTGTCAAGGCTGCAACACCGGCGGTGCCTGATCCTAAAGAAGGCAAAGACGTTGAGCACGCTGCCGCAGAAGTTACACCTCAGAAACACACAGATGCACTGGCAGAAGTGAAGAAAAAGCAAGAAGCTGGGAATTCAATTGAAAGCAATAAACAGCCACTGCTCTCTGACGACATGGAAGAAATCCTTCCCGATTTTGAAATTGGAGATATCATCGTTGAAATTCCTGAAGAACATCCGGAGCGCTATACTGAGGTAAAAGCAGTAGAAAAGATCAGACCCATTGTAGGTGTAGTCATTCAGGAAAGCAGCAGTCACACCGCAGAAGTGTACAAAAAACGAAAGCGACTACACACCCTCGAACCCGTCGATCCACTTCCGTGGGAAGAAGACGCGAAGAAAGCATTGGTCTTCGCACGACGGAAATAACACTCAGCACACATATCAAAAGAATTTATAAAACGAAAAAGCATTTCGATCATGAAACCTATGCCCTTACTTTTCCTTACACTTGCGTTCCTGGCATCATTCGTCATTGTACAGGCACAACCCAAAGCGTTTCCAGATTCTATCCGCGTTGAGATTCCCGATGCCGGTGCGATAGTTGTCTTCGAATTGAGGCGTTATACCGAAGACAAACAAATCCTGCGTGACTTTCCGGCGCAGTTGGAACAAATTGTAAATGATATCAGAAAGGCATTGCCGGAAACGGAATGGAGTACGCCCCATCACGCAGATATCCGTATTGAGTCGAAGGAAGGCCGGCAGACTACTGCGAAGATGTCGGTCACGAAAACAATCAAGCCCGTTACCGTGGTGAAGACTGATAACAGTCAGATGACAGAACTGATTCCGCCAGGCTGGGAACTTACCCTGCATCTTGACCATGGCCAACTCTACGTCTATGCACCGGACCTGCAGACGCTCGGAAATCTTGGTGAAACAAGTTTCGAACCGGTGATTGCCAAACTTAATGTCGAACCAGCTTTCGAAAAGAGCAAACGCATGGGGGTAATTACACGCCTGGTATTGAAAGACGGCACGGCAACAACCGCAGGTACAGCAGGTCACAGACTTACCGCTGATATGCTTGGGCTTCATGCAGGCGCGGGCGTGGGAATGGTCGGCGACAAATTTTATCCGGAATTCAATTTCATTACAGCACTATACTTCGCCAACAGGTATAAGCGGGAACACATACGCGTAGCTGTCGGCTATGAATTGAAATTGTTGTCAGGGCGCACCGAAGAAGGTGCATTCCGCTCACGCCCTGCTACCTTTCTGACGTTTTCATACGGAATGAATTTTGCAAAAGAACGCCCGCGCTGGACAGCACTTGGTGTGGGCTA
>JAEZDW010000129.1 GCA_023417955.1 Bacteroidota bacterium | reverse complement strand
CTGCGCACCTCCGCGCCCCCGCGCCTCTGCGTTGACCCGCATTTCCCGCGTCTCCGCCCCCTCAGCGCCGCCCGTATTTCCACCAAATTCGCCCGCAATTATACATTTGCCATTCCCTTTTCGTATTTTTACGCCCCTCTAAACTAGACTCACAAAAAAAGAAGAAATGACCCGGGTTTTACTGGTTTTGGGCGTGATAACCCTCATTTTTGGCGCCTGCGTTCCTAATAAAAAATACGTTTATTTACAGAAGGGCGACGTTAACAGAAAAGACCTGCCCAAAGACACCGTCGTCCGCACGTACTCCCAGCCGGTTTTTGATTATAGGATCCAGCCAAACGATGCTCTTTATGTGCGGTTTGAGAGCCTCACCCCGGAAGAGTATGATTTCCTTAGTGGCATGGACATGCAAAACACCAGCAACGCTCAAAGTTTTGTCATTGCGAGCGAACTGGTTGATCCCGGAGGCACAATCTCCTTTCCCGTCGTGGGTAAGGTAAAGGTTGCTGGTTTGACCGTTTTCCAGGCTCAGGACTCCCTGCAGCGAATCGCATCCCGATACCTCGAAGAGGCCGTCGTGAAGGTCAGGCTGGTGAATTTTCGATTTACCGTTTTGGGAGAAGTTACGCAGGAAGGGACAGTCACGACGTTCAATAACAGAATCACGCTACCGGAAGCATTGGGCCTTGCAGGCGGCGTGGGTGAGCTGGCCGATCGCGCTAACGTGAAGATTATCCGCCAGATGAATGGCGAAACCAGCGTCGGTTATGTTAATCTGTTAAGTGAAGATTTGCTCACATCTCCCTATTACTATGTAAATCAGAACGACGTTCTCGTCGTTCCCGCCCTCAGACAACGCCCGTTCCGCAAATACTTTGGGCAGAACTTCGGCCTTGTAGTGTCGACATTGTCGCTGGTCTTACTTGTAGTAAATCTGACCCGCTAATTGCAGGATTGTATGAACCTCAAATAAAATGGAAGACGTACCTTTTCAGTTCGAAGATACTAGTGAGAAAAAAGCCGGCACTGGAGGGTTTTCGATCGACTATAAGCGGATACTTTTTCGCGCGCTGCGGTTGTGGTACATCGTGGTACTCAGCGTGATCGTAGGCATTTCGGTGGCTTTCCTGATCAACCGGTATACGACCAGAATTTATCCCGTTACTGCCAGCATAATCATTCGAGAGCCTGCGGAGAATACCGATGCCAGATTTCTGTACAACAACCCGCTGGTTAACCAATACCGGAATTATTACAATGAGCCCTATATCATTCGCTCGTACCCGCTGATCCAGGGTGTGATAGAAGCACTCAACTTTCAGGTGAGCATTCGCAAAGAAGGCAATTTCAAGGATTCTGAACAGTATTCGTTACCGCTCGAAGTTGAGTTGCATCAAAAGAATCAATATGGACAGCTGGCTTTGGAGATCATTGATTCGACGACGTTCCGCTGTAAGGTTCCCGGATCAAACGGAAATGAAGTTTACCGGTTTGGTGAACGGGCAATGTGTGGCGGGATCGAGTTCACTGTCCGGCGAGCGGGCCCGGTTGAAAAATTCAAGGGCGCTCAATATACAGTCGACGTCAGGAATCCCGAAAGTGTAGCCGCGCAGTACATCAGTAATCTGCAAGTCTCGTGGGCCCAGGTTGGTTCGTCGGTGGTTAACCTTGACGTGAAGGGCCCTATCCCTCGCAAGGAAATTGACTTCCTGAACACGCTTATCAGCCATTACTACCAGTACGACATCGAAAAGAAGAGTCAGGCGGCTTCGCGATCGCTCGTATTTATCGAGGACCAGCTCGGGCAGATCGGTGACTCATTGCGACTGTATGAAGGGGCGCTGGAGCGGTTTAAGCAACAGAATTTTGTCACAGACCTGAGCGCGGAAGCGCAGCAGTTGTACGACCAGCTCAAGGATTTGAGCGAACGCCGAGGACTCGTTGCGTATTCGTCCAACTACTACACCTATCTCGAAAATTATATGAAGGAGGAGAAAGACTTTGCACAAGTGATTCTGCCTTCGAGCATCGGTGTCAGTGATGACATTCTGAATGCGCTGGTGAGTCAGTTGATACAATATCAAACCGACCTCAATTCAATGCCGCGCAGCACGGAACTAAGGAATCCTCAGTTGAATAGCAAGGCGGCGCGCCTTCAGGAGGGAATGCATCAGGTGCGCCAGCAGGTGATCGAGTCATTAGCGAACCTGCGCAATACAGACAGGATCAAGCAACGCGGCATCGATCAGCAGATCCGGAACATCGAGACGCAGCTCAGAACACTTCCGATAACACAACGGCGGTTGATCAATTTGCAACGGAACTACACGTTCAGCGAGAACATGTACAACTTCCTGCAACAGAAGAAAGCTGAGGCAGGGATATCCAAGGCATCAACAACATCGGACATTATTGTAGTCAATCCGCCGCGACTGGGCGGAGGGCCGATCACACCGAAGGTTGCGCAGAATTACCTCGTATTCGGCGCAGTTGGGTTGCTTCTCCCATTCCTGGCTTTTACCCTGATCGAAATCTTTAATAACAAAGTCCAGTCCCGGGAGGATATAGAGAAATACACGAGTATTCCTTTCGTAGGTGGAATTGGTCATAATCCGGGACCCGGAAACCTTGCTGTATTTGAAAAGCCGAAGTCGATGATGGCCGAGGCATTCCGGGCGTTGCGGTCAAATCTGAATTATTTCACAGAAGGCAAAGACAACAAAGTATTCATGATTACCTCGTCAATAAGCGGTGAGGGTAAGTCGTTTACTACGATCAATCTTGCTACTGTCTTCGCGCTGGCCAACAAGAAAGTTGTCATCATTGGCGCCGATTTGCGCAAGCCCAAAATATTCGATGATTTCGGACTTGGGAATGAAAAAGGGCTGAGCGTGTACCTGAGCGGGATGGCCGGTCTTCAGGAAATAGTACAGAAGACGAAAATAACGGGCCTTGACATGATCAGCGGTGGTCCTGTTCCACCTAACCCCAGCGAACTTCTGCTGAATCCGCGCATGGATGAATTGATTTCGACGCTCAAGAAAACGTATGATTTCATTTTTATCGATACCCCGCCATTGGCGCTGATCACAGACGGGATCGTGCTGGCGAAGTATGCAGATCACACGGTTTTCATCGTCCGTCAGAATTATACCCCGCGGCAAATTCTCGGTGCAGCAGATGATCTTGACCGGTCTGGCAAAGTGCCAAACCTGAGCATCGTCCTGAATGACGTTTTCCGATCAGGCCCGGGGTATGGATATGGCGGTTATGGCTATGGTTATGGTTATGGCTATGGTTACGGCTATGGTTACGGCTATGGCTACGGTGGCCGGGATGGAAAACAAGAATCATATTATTCGGAATAAATTGACTAAACATAGATCGAGATGCTTGATGGTAAATCTCTGCTGATAACGGGTGGAACAGGCTCGTTAGGAACTGCATTGACAAAAAGAATTCTGGAAGAGTGGCCGGGAATAAAGCGATTGGTAATCTATTCCAGGGATGAACAAAAGCAATTTCAGATGGCCCAGGAGTACCCGGCCCATAAATACCCACAGGTCAGATTTTTCATTGGCGACATCCGCGACCTGGACCGATTGAGGAGGGCTTTAAAGGGCATTGACTACGTGATTCACGCTGCGGCCATGAAGCATGTTCCAATTGCCGAGTACAATCCCATGGAATGCGTGAAGACCAACATCCTGGGTGCGGAGAACCTGATCAACGCCTGTCTTGAGTCTGACGTGAAGCATGTAGTTGCGTTGTCAACCGATAAGGCGGCGGCGCCGATCAATTTATATGGTGCGACCAAACTGGCATCGGACAAACTGTTTGTAGCCGCGAACAATATCCGCGGTTGGAATCCCATCAAATTTTCCGTCGTCAGATATGGTAACGTGATGGGGTCGAACGGTTCTGTTATTCCGTTCTTTCTTCGGAAACGCAGAGAAGGTGTTCTTCCGATAACCGATAAAACCATGACCCGATTCAATATCACGCTTGAGGGTGGTGTAAACATGGTCCTGCACGCTCTGGAGCATGCCTGGGGCGGTGAAATTTTTGTCCCGAAAATTCCATCGTACCGGATAACCGACGTGGCTGAGGCGATTGGACCCGAATGCGAGCATAAAGAGGTCGGGATTCGCCCCGGTGAGAAGATTCACGAGGAGATGATCACGTCTTCGGATTCTTTTTACACGTATGATCTTGGCCGGTACTACGCGATCGTTCCGTCGACTCCCGCGTGGAAGCTGGAGGATTTTGTCAAAAAACTCAACGCAGTCAAGGTGCCGCTGGGCTTCCGGTACAATTCAGGCGAGAATACCGAGTGGGTTTCCGTTCCTGAACTTAGAGAATTAATTCGAGAACACGTCGATCCAACCTTTCAGGTAAATGAAACCCATTCCATACGGTAAGCAGCATATCACGGAAGACGACATAGAGGCGGTTGTCGCGACCCTCAGGTCTGATTATCTCACGCAAGGACCGAAGGTAAAGGAATTCGAGGACGCGTTCGCGCGCTACATCGGATGCAAGTATGCCGTTGCTGTATCGAACGGAACGGCGGCGTTGCACCTTTCTGCGATGGCAATGAATGTTCGTCCTGGTGATAAGGTAATAACAACGCCGATCACTTTTGCCGCATCAGCAAATTGCATCCGATATTGTGGCGGCGAAGTGGTTTTTGCTGATATCGATCCCGATACTTACCTCCTTGATATTGTCAAGGTTCGGTCATTGCTGGAAGCATCACCAAAGGGAACTTATAAAGGTATCATACCTGTCGACTTTGCCGGTCGTGCTGTCAATCTGGAAGAGTTTCGAAAGCTTGCTGACGAATTTGGTCTCTGGATAATCGAAGACGCCTGTCATGCGCCGGGCGGTTTTTTTGTGGACAGTTCGGGGAACAAACAGTTCTGTGGCAATGGCAGATTTGCGGAGCTGGCGATTTTTTCATTTCATCCTGCGAAGCATATTGCAGCGGGTGAAGGCGGAATGATCACAACGAATAATGAAGCGCTCTATCGTCGGTTGATGTTGCTCCGCACGCACGGTATTACTCGTGATGAATCATTATTTACCAACGGGGTCTCTATGGCTTCGGCTGGGGAGTCGTCGGATGGTTCATATCCTGGATGGTACATGGAAATGCAGGAACTCGGTTTCAACTACCGCATAACCGATTTTCAATGTGCGCTAGGGTTGAGTCAATTGAAGCGTGCAGAGGAAGGGCTTCTGCGGAGAAGGGAAATTGCGAAAAGGTACGACCAAGCTTTTTCAGCGTATTCCGAAATTAATGCGCCGAATTTGGAACTTGGCCGAGAAAGCGGTCAGCACGCGTATCATCTTTATGTAATACAAGTCCCGCGCCGCATGGGCTTGTATAACTACCTGCGTTCAAAAAATATTTATACTCAAGTTCATTACATTCCCACGCACTTAATGCCATATTACAAATCCCTTGGCTACAGCGAAGGAATGTTTCGAGCTGCGGAAAGCTACTACCTAAATTGTCTTAGTCTGCCAATGTTTCCCAGTTTGACTGATGCCGATCAGAACTATGTTATTAAGGAAATTCTGGAATTTTTAAAACGTCCATAGATGCATCCGTTTCATATACTGGAGGTAGCCAATACTCACGGAGGCGAGATTGACTACGTGCTCGACCTGATTTCCGAATTCGAGGAGTTTCGTGGATACGGAATGAAATTTCAGCCGTTACATCCTGACAAGATAGCTACCTCTGACTTTCCATGGTACGACGTTTATAAGCAGCTCTATTTCTCGAACAGTCAATGGCGCACAATTATCGAATCAGCTGCGCGGACGAAGGAGATCTGGCTGGATATATTTGACGAATATGGCGTTGAAGTCCTTCATGAAAATAAGTCGACGATAAAAGGCGTGAAGTTGCAGTCCTCAATTCTTTTCAATGAAGTTGTCATAGGTAAACTTTCAGTCGACAATGGCTTAGACCAGCATTTGTTGATCATAAACATTAGCGGCTACGCCCCAGACGCGGTATCGGAACGAATTGGCTACCTGCAACAGAGGTTGAAACCCAAGGAGCTTTTGCTCGAAGTAGGATTTCAGGCATTTCCGACTGAGCTCCAGGATTCGGGCTTTGTCAAGATAGATCAGGTCAGAAAGGCTTTCGGAAGGAGAGTTGTCTTTGCAGATCATGCGGATGCTCAGGGCGATGATTCTGTGTGGCTTCCTATTCTGGCCGCCATGAATGGAGCGGACGGGATCGAAAAACACATAAAGCATAGTTCAAGAGAAACTAAGTACGACCACTACTCAAGTCTGACGAAAGAGAAATACAAGTTTTTTATTGATAGACTAAACGCATACATTTCTCTCAACCAGCAACCATTTATCAATCAAAGGGAAAAAGAGTACCTCGAAAAAACATTGCAGGTGCCGATACTCGCTAAAGACTTGAAGAAAGGAATGCTCGTGGATTTTACCCGGGATTTGGAATTCAAAAGATCTGGGCAAAGCGGATTGAATGCGCTTGACATAAGCAAGCTTCAAAAAGACTTCCACATTTTGTCAGTCGATGCGAAAAAAGGTTGTGTACTTTCCAGGACTAACTTCAAGAGGGCAACAATTGGAGTTGTGATAGCGTGCAGATTAAAGTCTTCCCGACTTCCGAGAAAGGCCCTATTGAATATTGGAGAGTTATCCTCCGTTGAAAAGTGTATTGAAAGCTGCAGGAGAATTTCAAATGTTAACCATACCATCCTTGCGACATCTGTCCTTCAGGAGGATGCAGAACTGGGCAGTTATACTTTTGATCCATCGGTTATTTTCCATCAGGGGGATCCTGACGACGTTATCCGAAGATATCTTGCTATTGCTGAGCAATTGAAGATTGATGTTATAGTTAGAGTAACGGCAGATTGTCCGTTTGTTTCGGATGAGATCGCTCAGATTCTTCTGAATTCACATTTCGAAAGAGGCGCAGACTATTCAGCCGCAAAAGATGTCGCGGTTGGAACCGGGGTTGAAATCATAAATGTGGCGGCGATGAGGAAGATTAAAGACTATTTTCCCTCTGCGAACTACAGTGAGTACATGACCTGGTACTTTCAAAATAATCCAGAGCACTTCAAGCTTAATATAGTAAAACTACCTGATGAGTTAGTGAGGAATTACCGCCTTACGCTTGACTATCCGGAAGATCTGGAGTTACTAAATAAGATCCAGGAACACCTTATATCGAGCAAAAAGGATCCATCACTTAGAAATATATTTGAATATCTTGATAA
>JAEZDW010000034.1 GCA_023417955.1 Bacteroidota bacterium | reverse complement strand
CGAACCCGCGACCTATAGCTTGGAAGGCTATCGCTCTACCAACTGAGCTACTCCCGCATATTTTCCAATCTCAAAAACCTGAGATTCAACGTGGGGGAACTAGGATTCGAACCTAGGAAGTCATAAGACAACAGATTTACAGTCTGTCCCAGTTGGCCGCTTTGGTATTCCCCCGCTAATGTCCTCAATGAACGCATTCCTGCCTTTGAATGGGTTTCAAAAAACAGGAGTGCAAAATTATACCGTTTTCTACTTTTTCAAAACTTATACACAGATTTTCAAAAGATTCTTATTCGCACCCAAAAAGCCGAACGGCGGCCTACATCGCAACGATATTCGTAATAACGCCTTCCCCAAACTCGCGGCGGAAAACATCAAGAACATGCGCCCTGTGAAACTCAAAATCGTGGCGCATCGACGGAGAGTCGAATTCAACAAACAATACATTGTTCTTTATATACAACTTGCGGGTCCTTTTGGCAATGGGCTTTCCGACAAGCCGTTCCCAGGAAGCCATAATGTTCGCTTCATCAAAACGACCCCGGAGATTATAGGTGTTCAGCAAATCCCGAATTGCGTTTCCGACCGATTGAAATTCTTCGTCTTTCTTTTTCATTGTTCCGGTTGCTTTTGACCTATTATACCATTGTCCACTTTAAAAACCGCGGCCGGCATGTCGCCAATGCTGCGGAGTAAACCCGCCGTGCGATCAGGCCGGGCGTCGGTAAGAAACATCTGCCCCGAATCTTCGTGAATCCGCATCAGCAAACGTTCAATCCTGTCGTCATCCAGTTTATCAAAGACATCGTCCAGCAACAATATTGGACGGAACCCTTTGTAGGCCCGCAGTATTTCATACTGGGCAAGCTTAAGCGCGATCACAAACGACTTTTGCTGCCCCTGGGATCCAAACCGTTTCATCTCGCCGGTTTCAAGGAGGAATTCATAATCATCGCGATGAACTCCAAAACTGGTTCTTTGCAGGATCAGATCCTTTTGACGATTCTGCTTCAGTCCGCCGGCAAACTCGCTTTCATGTAATTGAGAGGTGTATGCAAGTTTCGTCATTTCTCCTTCTCCCACCAGCAATCGGGAGTTCCGCTGAAAAACGGGTTGAAACTCCGCTGCAAACGCCACTCTCCTCTTATATATGTAGTCGCCTGACTCCGCCAGAATCCGATCGTATGATTCGAGCGCAAGGAAGTCTGTTTTACCTTTATCAGCAAACATCCTGAGCATCGAATTCCTGTTCTTCAACGCCAGGTTGTACCGGATCAGCGTTTCGAGGTAAACCTTGTCGACCTGGCTGATAATTCCGTCAAAAAATTTCCGCCTGGATTCACTGCCTTCGCGTACCAGATCGGTATCGTCCGGCGCCATCAATACCAATGGAATCCGACCAATATGATCGCTGAGTTTCTCATATTCAGCCCCGTTAACCCGGAAAACCTTTTTAGTACCGGATTGAATACCGGTTGAAATCTCAAGCGCCTTGTCTCCTTCCCGAAACCTGCCCGAAAGCATTGAAAAGCTTTCGCCCTTTCGGATACATTGAAGATCCGTTGCGGCAAAAGCGCTTTTTGTCAACGCCAGGAAGTACACCGCATCAAGGAGGTTTGTCTTGCCGCTCCCGTTTTTGCCGACGAAAACATTTATGGACGGATTAAGATCGATTTCCAGACCCTCATAGTTCTTGTAATTGACCAGCCGCAGATTTTCCAGATGCATACAGGAATTAGAGGGGAAAGTTTGGCGAATGTTCGTTGGGAGCTTATTTTCGCAACTCGGATTCAAAAATAGGGATATGGCTACGACTACAAAAGCTAAGACCGCCGGTGAGACGTCGAAAAAGGGGGAGAAATCACAGTTTTCGAAAGAAACTTATCTGTATTGGTATGAAAGCATGCAACTGATGCGGAAGTTCGAAGAGAAGGCTGGTCAGCTTTACGGAATGCAGAAGATTAAGGGATTTTGCCATCTCTACATTGGCCAGGAAGCTTGTGCATCGGGTGCAGCATCCGCACTCAGAAAAGGTGACAAGTGGATTACTGCTTACCGCGACCACGGTCATCCGCTCGCGCTGGGTACAGATCCAAAGGCCATCATGGCAGAACTTTATGGAAAGGAGACCGGAACCACGAAAGGTAAAGGTGGTTCTATGCACATCTTCGACAAGAAACACAACTTTATCGGCGGCCACGGTATCGTCGGCGCTCAGGTTCCACTTGGAGCCGGAATCGCATTTGCAGAAAAATTCAATAAAACAGGAAATCTCTGCATCTGTTATATGGGCGACGGTGCGGTGCGTCAGGGTGCCTTCCACGAGGCACTTAACCTGGCAATGCTTTGGAAACTCCCGGTAATCTTTGTTATCGAAAACAACGGTTACGCCATGGGAACAAGCGTGCAGCGTACGTCGAACGTACACGAACTTTACACGCTGGGCGAGGCATACGACATCCCTTCAGAGCCTGTCGATGCTATGAACCCAGAAGATGTGCACATTGCCGTAGCAAAGGCAGCCGAACGCGCCCGTGCCGGTGAAGGACCTACATTGCTTGAATTCAGAACTTACCGTTATAAGGGTCACTCCATGTCCGATCCTCAGAAATATCGGACCAAAGAGGAGGTTGAACAATACAAACAGCGCGACCCGATCGAGGTTGTAAAGACGAAGATTCTTGATAAAAAATTCGCCACAGAAAAGGAGCTGGATGAAATTGACGCCAAGGTGGTCAAGACTGTTGAAGAGTCTGTGAAATTTGCCGAGGAATCAAAATTCCCCGACCCTTCAGAGGCACTGACGGACGTTTACGTTCAGTCGGATTACCCATTTATTATGGATTAAACCGACACCTTTGTTCAGAAAAAGTTAATTCGTAGTTTTGCGCCCCTAAGTGACCCTTAGGGGCTATTATTTATTATCATGGGCAAAAAAGAAACACACAGGAACG
>JAEZDW010000020.1 GCA_023417955.1 Bacteroidota bacterium | reverse complement strand
CTTTCACATTGTGCCTGGAACGTGAAACTTGTTTGGAAATGTGTATTTGTTCGTTGTGTCGCCTTTAGTTTCAAGCGCTGCGAGCTACGACCTGCAAGTTTGAGTAGTGCAAATTTAAATGCTTGTTTTCAGCGCAGAGTTGCAATGACACGAGGGGACGCAATGCAATTATAAATTATAAATTTCCAAATTAGAAATAGCTCGCACACGCAATCTCGTTATGCAGTTATTCACTTCCTGAAACCTGAAACTTGGAAACCTGAAACCCGAAACGCGTGTTTGGAAATATGTATTTGTTCGTTGTATGCACATTCGCAGCACTGCGGTGACCGCCTGGCGTTGTGAAAATGATATTTTTGTACTTTATAGCCACACCACGCGAACCACATGACCAATATCGTTATCCTCGGTGATTTTAACCCTGCCTACTCTACCCATCTGGCACTGAATGAATGCACACAACAAATGCGTGAAGTGTTTTCAAACCACGTCGAATTTAAGTGGATAGGAACAGATGTATTCGACTATAATAATGCGTTCAAAGGCGATTATGCCGGCATGTGGATCGCGCCAGGGTCGCCATACAAGGATGCAGACAACGTCATCCGTTCCATACAATATGCTCGTGAGTGTGGAATCCCGGTCTTGGGTAACTGCGGCGGATTTCAGTATATGATTATCGAGTTTGCCCGGAACGTCTGCGCCATCGACAGCGCTGATCACGAGGAAACAAATCCTGATGCACCTGACTTACTAATTGCAAAACTGTCGTGCTCACTCGTGCAGCAACAGGAACACATTACAATCACGGATGAAGACTCCCTTTTATTTAATATAATTCGCAGACAAAATCTGATCGGAAAGTATTACTGCAATTACGGGATAAACAGTGCATACCTCGATATTCTCCGCAGGCACGGCCTGAAGACAACGGCGCGATCCGACGACCATCAGATCAGGGCTTTCGAAATTGAGAACCATCCTTTCTTCCTGGGCACACTGTTTCAGCCCGCGCTTACGTCAACACCCGAAGAACCGGATCCAATTATTCAAGCGTTTGTAAAGCAATCAATGAGACAACCATAACCCTGATTTATACGGTTAAACAGGGCCCAGCTGCACGTTTTATTTGGTCCTGAACCTTTGCGGGTAAGAAAGGGCGACCCATTGGGTTTTTATTTCGGCAAACTCTTGATATATTTTCATTCCCCCAAACCCAAACCATATGAATCAGGACACCGGCAACCGTTTTGCGTCCAGAGTATTGCTACGGCAATCCATCGAGTCCGTACGATTAGTGATCGCACTATTCACGATTGCCTCCGCCGTAACGAAGGTTCTCTATGATAAATTCCTTCCAACACTGACGGATTACGACGAAGCACGCTGGGCAATTATCGGACTGGGAGCACTCTTCTATTGCTTCACCTACCTTAAAATCAAACGCAGAAAACTGGTTGCCGTCTTTGGGCTCTTTCTATATGTGTCAACATTGTTGTATGTGATCGCGTATGTACTGGTCAACCGATTTGATCCAAATGCAGTCACGCTGCTGATACTCGTATTGGGCGCAAGTTCCGTCATCATCAACAGCCTGTTCTATTACGCGGTGCAAAGCGCAATCATCATCATGATTTCCATCACGGCCTACGCAAGTTCAGCACTTGACAGCGAAAACATGGTAGCGTTTCTGAACCTGATGATTGCAATCGGTGTATTTGGCATCGTCATGACCATTCGGCTTAACCTTATTGCCAGCGTAAAGAACTCGTATACAAACCTTGAAAAGCTTAACATTCTTTCCATCATAGCAAACAAAAAGGGTGAGATCGTCTTCATTAGCCCGTCTGTTGAAAGTCTGCTCGGCTACAAACCGAAAGAGCTGATCAGAGATGGTTGGTGGGATAATAAAAACCTGCACGATGCATGGATAAACCGGGACTACATCCTGAATTACCCGAACATACTCCCAAAGGAAATCGAACTGATGGAAACGAGCCTCGTAAACAAAGATGGTCGGCACGTTTGGTTGAACTGGGCAAACTCAATACTCCCCAACGGGAACTATATGGGAGTTGCCTTGGATATTACGAAGTATAAAGTGAAAGAAGGGGTGCGTTGATATTATTCCGGGGCGCTGTTCACTACTGGCTGGCGCCCGGTCTTGTGGAGAGTGTGAACGTGAGGTTTAGAGGTAATGCGCAGGCAGTAGCACTATTAAAAAGAAACCCACCGCGAACATGAGTTCGGGTGGGTTCAATGAAAATGAGAAAGCTAACGGTTACCTGGTATTAGTCCTGCGGTACGAACACCCATGTCCATCCTGTACCTGCACCGTTAGTTCCTGTATGGAGCACCAATCTTTCGGGAGTTAGCTCAACGATTGTGTATTCTGCGTTCGGATTACCACTTCCGTTTTCTGCGGCACCTGGCAGGTTAAGACCTCCGCCTATGTAGAGTTTGGTGAAGCTTGCATTGAACGAGAAGGTTCCTACAGACGGCTCGGCATCCATTGTCGGATAGTACTTATAGTTTGCAGCACCATCGAGGTCGAAAACAATCTTGCCAGCCGCATCCGGCGGAGGGCAGCACTCACCCCCAGCATTCCACCACGTACCCCATGGATTGTTGGGATCAGACATAAAATACCAAAGGCCACCGTCACCACCTGAGCCGTCAAATACCCAGGATTTCCCCTCAAGGTCTGAGCCAATCAGATTGTAATAAGCCGGAGGCAAAGGCTGATCAAGTTCGTCAACAGTGACATCGATGGTTTTGACAATCTCCTCGCGGTTCGAGAGATCACCGTCCTTTATGTAAGGCGTTGAAACGATATACTTGAATGTGTGTGTTCCCGGAATCGGAAAGACCACATACACTTCGTCAGAATACTTTCTGTCGATAAGGTAATCCCAATAGCCTATTACACCTGGTGTTGTCATCTTTAGTGTCAGACCATTTCCGTTACCACCCGCAGTTTGTGAGACTTCCAACCTGATATCATCAGGATTGAAACTGTTTTTCAATTCGTCCCTGTCTTCAACCGGATCGCAGGCACCGAGGAACAACATTGTTCCTGCGGCCACCAGCATTGCTATATTCTTTATTGATTTCATATCTTTTTCCTGTTTAAGCTTAAGGTTACCATCCGGGGTTTTGGCTGTACACACCGTTTGAAAGCCTGATTTCCGATTCCGGAATAGACAAAAGTCCTTTCGTTTCCGGTCGATAGTTTACGCGGTACGTTGCAGGACTACCGGAATTGCGTACTTCAATTTCGTTATCGTAGAAGTTCTTCGTTCCGTCGGTGACATCGCCCCAGCGCACAAGATCAAACCAGCGCAGTCCTTCGAAGGCGAATTCGTGCAGACGTTCCTGCTTGAGTGCATCGAGGGTATAGGGAACCGGGTCGAGACCGGCACGTGCTCTTACCAGATTCATGTACTGTGCATCTTCAGTGAGCTCGGAGAGCATCAGGAGTACATCAGCAAAACGCATGTAATAGAAGTCCTGAGCATGGCGCAGCTGCATATCAGTATTTGTCCATCCATAAATGTAATTGAACAAACCCTTCATACCATCGCCGTCGTCATATTCGAGGTGCATGTACTTCTTATTGAAGAGACCGGTTTCGTTGTCACCCTTATCAGGGACATAGCCATCCGTACCTTCGTCAGCGACACCGACACGAAGAACGGAACCCAGTTTTCGCTGATCATCATCATCCCATTGATTGAAGAAATCAGGATGTACCGTACCCCAGCCCCAGCCTTCGCCAAAGGGAGTGAGTCCCGAGTTTCCACGGAGACCCATGAACAGACTTGCACGGTTTGTGGTTCGCTGACCTCTAAGCCAGCCCCAATCACCAAACGTGTAACGAAGTGAAAACATTACCTCGGTGTTTCCGGTACCAATCGTACTGTTGAAACCATCCTGACCTGCCCACGCGAGGCCTTCATCATCCGCCCATTTATACTTGACGCTTCCCGCGCTTTGATTGACGTAGCTGTAGGGCCACAGATTGCGGAAATCGCTCAATAACGCATACCCACTATTCTGTACGCAATCAGTCAATTGGTCGATCACGTATTGCCTGGTTATTGTGCTCCCACCAGGAAGTGCGATGTCTGAAGTGGGCTGCCCCTCTATATTGGTCATGTATCCTGTGTAGAACAGGTAAACCCGGGCGAGATACGCTTGCGCCACCCAAACGTTGGCATGACCATATTCCTCCGCAGGAATCGCCGCGGGGTTAATTCTTGGCAACAATTCAATTGCTTGCTTCAAGTCAGCTGCAATCTGCCCAAACGTCTCTGAAAAAGAGGCACGGGGAAGATCACGCGGAGTAGCGGTCTCCATAATCAGCGGCATTCCACCGAAGAATTTCGCGCCTCGGAACAACAGAAAAGCACGCATGAAATACATTTCACCGAGCATGTTATTCTTGTACGCGGTTTCGTCTTCAGCGCTACTAAACTCGCTGGACAGATCTGCATCGGCAATCTTCTCGATTATGCTGTTTGCCCGGAAGATTCCGAAATAGGTTTCTTTCCAAAGATCCTGATATGTGTCGTCATTAGGGTCAACAAAATTATCAACATTCTTAGCCCCCTGATCATCGGGACCACCGCCGCCGAGCACTACATCATCGAGCAATGAAGCCGTGATATGTTCCTCTGCGAAAACATTCCCGCCGCTGATGTATAAACTGTGATACACTCCACTCAGAGCCGCGTCAAAGTCATCTTTCGTCTTGTAAAAAGTATCGGTATTTGAACCGAACCGATTCGTCATGTCAAGAAAGGAATCGTCGCACCCGGCCATGATCAGAAGAAGCATGGCCGCTGCTATATGTCTTATCGTTCTCATTGTATTCATTTTCAAAACGTTTAGAAAGTGAGGTTTACGCCTACCATAACCGTACGCGGCAGCGGATAAAGACCGAGATCAATACCAGATGCCCATTGCAAATCATCATGACCACCCCACGTCACTTCGGGATCCATTCCGTCATACTTCGTGAATGTGTGGAGGTTGTTCACGCTCATATAAACCTGAGCGGCGTTGAACCACCCTGCTTTTCTTGCAAGTGCTCCGAAGTCGTACCCGATAGTAAGGTTATTGATTCGTATGAAATCAGCATCATACATATAGATATCCGAGATAAACTGCTGATTGCGGTGGGAAACCGAACTCAAACGAGGTATTCTGTTTGACGTTCCTTCACCATGCCAGCGTCCGAAAAT
>JAEZDW010000012.1 GCA_023417955.1 Bacteroidota bacterium | reverse complement strand
GGGCCGGGCTATTCACCGGATCGAGGACCTGAATCGTGAAACGCCGCTACTCTGGGATGGTTACCTAACCAATGGGGAGTTGGCCTCTCCGGGCGTTTACTTCTATGAGGCTAATGTTACCTTTGATGTCTTTGATACCTCACGGAAAAACGGCAGATACACCGGGTGGATACATGTCCTGGCAGAGTAGGTCGCTGACCAGGCAGCCAGGCATTACAATTATTAGGGGATTGTCTAAATACGAACTCATGAGTTGGACAAGCCTCTTAATGCGCGGACTGCTGTTGCTGATGATCATAGCCTTAATTCTATTCCTGGCAGAATTGACAATGACTCTGGGTTCGCTGCTTGTTTTCCTGCTTGCGATATCAATCGGGCTCACCTGGCTGATCATAAACGTCCTCCGGGACGACAATATCCTGTCGGATTTGTTTGACGACTAACACAACGTACCTAAACATCTTGAAGGTAAGGGATTCGTCCAAGTCGGCTGGCACGTCTTTTAAAAGTCAATAAAGAAAATCCTTTGTATGAACAACTTCTTTCGCGCGCTGATTGCAGGCTACGGAGCCAAGAAACTTGGTGGTGGCTGTTTCGGAACAATTATCGTATTTATCATTATCTGGGTCATCCTCGGGCAATGTGGTGCCGTCCTACCGGGATAGCATGAATGATGGCTTTTTAGTCACGTCGGGACCACCTACTTTTACACCTAATTTGAAGGTGTATGGACGAGACGCCGGATCTTCGGATCCTATTCCCAAATTTTGACGATGCCCTGGCATCTCATCTCAAAAAAGTCGGAAGCATTATCCGGTTTGAAGAGGGTGAACTTCTGATGCGCACAGGTCAGTATTTCAAGAACACGCTCCTGATACTCGAAGGGCGTGTCAAGCTTTATCGTGAAGGCGAAGAGGGCGAGGAGTTTTTCCTATACCACCTCGAGCCTGGTAACGCGTGTGCCCTGTCCATGATCTGCGCGACGCGAAATGAACTTAGCGAAGTAAAAGCGAAGGCGGTTACAAACGTGGTCGCACTGGCTATTCCCATCCAACATATGGATGGCTTAATGCGTGACTTCCGAAACTGGTATTACTTCGTACTCGAAACATACCGGGTTCGATTTGAAGAATTGCTTCAGGTGATCGATCAGATTGCGTTCCACTCAATGGATGAAAAACTGGAATTCTTCCTCAAACGCCAGTTTGAAACATTCCGGTCGGATACTATTAACACCACCCACCAGGAAATAGCCGCCGACCTGAACTCCTCACGCGAAGTGATCTCGCGCCTGCTCAAAAAGCTGGAATCGGCCGGAAGAATTAGCATTTCCCGTAACGCAATAACCAATATTTCTCTGTGACTTTAGGCACTTCGTTCTCTGCTGTATTTTTTTACCTTTGCATCGAATTATTATTCGATTTTGGCCTAAACTGACAGCATATGAAAGTGGAACAGATTTATACAGGTTGCCTTGCGCAGGGTGCATACTACATTGAATCGAAGGGAGAGGCGGCTATTATTGACCCGCTCAGGGAGGTTGCCCCGTATCTCGAAAGAGCAAAGAAGAACGGTGCCACTATCAAGTACGTATTTGAAACGCATTTCCACGCCGACTTTGTGTCCGGTCACATTGATCTTGCCCGCCAGACAGGTGCCACGATCGTATACGGACCAAAAGCCAATCCAACATTCGATGCGTACATCGCCAAAGACGGTGAGGAGTTTCGCATCGGTGAACTCACGCTCAAGGCACTGCACACGCCGGGACATACGCTCGAATCTACGACGTACTTACTGAAAGATCAGGATGGCAAAGACTATGCAATCTTCAGCGGCGACACCTTGTTCCTTGGTGACGTTGGCAGGCCGGACCTCGCACAGAAAGCGACAAACATGACGCAGGAGGAGCTCGCCGGAATGTTGTACGATTCTCTACGGACCCGTATTATGCCACTTGACGATTCGGTTATTGTCTATCCTGCACACGGCGCAGGATCAGCGTGCGGAAAACACATGAGCAAAGAAACTGTCGACACACTGGGTAACCAGAAAAAATTCAACTACGCGCTTCGTGCTTCCATGACCCGCGACGAATTCATAAAAGAAGTGACAACCGGTCTGCTGCCACCGCCCGCGTATTTCCCTGAGAATGTAAAAATGAATCGCGAGGGATATGAAAGCATTGATACGGTGATGGACAAAGGCACGCGTGCGCTTGGGGTGGATGAATTTGAAATAATAGCCAATGAAAGCGGAGCGCTGGTACTCGACACACGGGCGCCACAAACATTCCGTAAGGGATTTATTCCGAACTCGATCAACATAGGCATTGACGGAAGTTTTGCCCCATGGGTAGGTGCACTGATTCCCGGTGTTAATCATCCAATTCTTCTGATTACTGACCCCGGTCGTGAGCGCGAAGTTGTGACAAGACTCGCACGTGTTGGTTACGATAACACACTCGGGTATTTGAACGGCGGATTCAAATCGTGGGTGCAGGCTGGAAAGGAAATAGATACCATTGACTCAATTTCAGCAGAGGAATTTGAAAAACGATATCTTCACGGTGATCTGCATGTAGTGGATGTTCGAAAACCGAGCGAGTACGAAATCACAAGGGTTCAGAAAGCTGAAAACGTTCCGCTTGATTTTCTGAATGAACATCTGAGTGAAATTCCGAAAGAAGGTGAAGTGTATATGCATTGCGCAGGCGGCTATCGTTCGATGATTGCCGCTTCAATTCTTCGGGCGCGTGGCTGGGATAACATTATAGATGTTG
>JAEZDW010000500.1 GCA_023417955.1 Bacteroidota bacterium | reverse complement strand
GTGTATGCAGGCACAAAAGCCTTCGTAATGTCATTCACGGCAGGCCTCATAGAAGAACTCGATGGAACCGGAGTCTCAGTAACGGCATTGCTTCCGGGCGCTGCTGATACAGATTTCTTTCACAAAGCCGGTGCTCAGGAAACAAAAACCTATCGCGATCAGGAGCTACAATCGCCGGAACAGGTTGCGCGCGACGGATTTGAAGCATTGATGCGTGGCGACAGCAAAATCGTAAGTGGATTGAAGAATAAGATCCAGAGCGCAATGAGCAACGTGATGCCGGACAGCGCTTTAACTTCTACTATGGAGAAACAAATGAGTCCCAGCGAAACCGAGGATGGACGCGAGCGTATTACGCACAAACCGTCGGCTGCGGAGCGTGCGCGAATTCAACGCGAAAGCGGAAGTATCACCGGTGACCAGCCCGGACATGAGGGGCATGTACATAAAACAAAAGGTGAATCGCAGGAGACGTCGTAGGACGTAGCCATCGCAGTGCTAAGGCAACGCTGCTACCCGAAGAGGAATTCCACATCCTCCCGCGAGAGCGCTTTCATAAAACCGGTATCTTCCTGAATAAGATCATCAGCAAGCATTTTCTTCCGCTCCTGCAATTGCAGTATTTTCTCTTCAACGGAGTCCTTGCAAATCATCTTATACGCAAAGACTTTTCGTTTTTGTCCTATGCGGTGAGCACGGTCAATGGCCTGTTGTTCGGCCGCAGGGTTCCACCACGGATCGACGATATACACATAGTCGGCAACCGTAAGATTAAGCCCGACACCGCCGGCTTTGAGTGAAATCAGGAATGCCTTGATCGATTCGTCCTCCTGGAACTTCGTGACCTGTTCCTGACGGGTCTTCATTGAGGTGCTGCCATCGAGATAACAATACGGTATGCCGTACTCGTCGAATTCCTCGCGGATAAATCCGAGCATCTCGGTGAATTGTGAGAAGATCAATACCTTGTTAAAGCCGGAGTTTTCCTGCACTTCGCGAATGATTTCCTCAATCTTCACAGAACTCTTCCGGTTTTCTTCGGTGAGGTTTACCAAGCCCGGATGGTCGCAGATTTGCCGCAGTCGTAGTAGCCCCTCCAGTACCTGCATACCGGATTTCTCAATGCCGTCTTCATCGATCTTTTTGAGAAGCTTTTTGCGATAGCTGTTCCTGTACTCATCGTACAGCTTGCGCTGTTCTGTTTCCATTGTACACCATAACACGGTGATTGTTTTGTCTGGCAGATCTTTGGCAACCTGCTCCTTGGTGCGGCGTAGTGTGAAGGGATGGATAACCTTTTTTAGTTGCTGGGTCTTTTCCTTGCTGCCGAACTTGTCTATCGGAACGGCAAACTCCCTGTTGAAATACTCGCGATTGCCGAGCAGCCCCGGATTTACGAAACTGAATTGTGAGTACAAATCCGACGTATTATTCTGAACGGGTGTACCGCTTAGAATGATTCGGTTAACTGCACGCAATTGATGAATTGTTTTCGTGGTACGCGCATCGGGATTTTTTATCGACTGACTTTCGTCGAGGATGACGTACTGCCAAAGGTACTTTGTGAGATGTTCAATGTCATTTCTCACAACGCCGTAAGTAGTCAAAATCACATCGGCGTTTTCGAAATGTGAATCCGTAAATTCTCGCTGCATTCCATAATGGGTATGGAATTTCATTGAGGGGCAAAACTTTTGGATCTCGTTTTCCCAGTTGAAAATAAGGGAAGTGGGGCAGATCACAAGTTGTGTGCTGCCGGGATATTTCTCCTTTACGTACTGCAGGAACGAAATGGTCTGCAGCGTTTTGCCGAGTCCCATATCGTCAGCAAGGCAGCCACCCCAACCGAGCTCATCCAGTGTCTGCAGCCAGTGAAAGCCAGATAACTGATAAGGGCGCAGCGACGCGTTAATTTCTTTTGACAGTGGTGCCGCGGCGATTTTGTCAAACTCCAGCATTTTTCGCTTGCGCTCCTCAATGTCAAGCTTAACTGTTTTGTCGTCGATCTTATCGAGGATGT
Organism: Bacteroidota bacterium; assembly: GCA_023417955.1. Classification (GTDB taxonomy): domain Bacteria; phylum Bacteroidota; class Bacteroidia; order Cytophagales; family Cyclobacteriaceae; genus Ohtaekwangia. The sequence continues at coordinate 16,380 of JAEZDW010000500.1, read as the reverse complement.
CTTCAAGCAGCGTATAGTGGAACTTGGCAACAGTCAGAACACCGTCCTGCTCGCGAGCACTGCGGAAGAGTAAACTATACTGACTGATCCATTCTTCGGGGATGTGACCAAGGGTTCCGTCCTCAAGCATGATAGTGTCCTCATGATTGAGAATTGCCTGACGAATTTCCTTAAGCGATACCTCCTGTTTACCCCAGCGAATTGAAACTTTCAGTTCGAACCACTCCGGAAGGGTGGCTGCCTTTATTGAAATAACCGGTTCGTCCGTCGTGTAGCGGAATTTCCTGAGCTGGCTGAGCCCTCGTATGGCGTAGCCGTTGCTTTGAAGCTTGCGCATCATACCGATGAACCAGCCGCGTTTCATTACATCATCGAAAGGCAGATAGTAATAAAGGTTGTTTCGCTGCGTATTGAAAGCCGGATGCAGCGTCCGGAGGTATTCGTAAACCTCCTTTTCCTGCTCTTTATTGCGACGGATAATCTCTATACGGCCATCCTGCTCGCGGACATGAAATTTCTCATCACCATAGTCCACGGTGACGTCATTGTAAGCAAACTCCGGTCTGATCATCAGGTTGCTTTCGTTGAGCTCGCTCAGCATTACATGCGACTGCACCTCAGGAGTGATCACACGGATATTGAGCCTTTCGCTGATGGTGACTTCGTATTTATCGAGCCAGGGTGTCACGTATTTGCTGATGATTTCCTTTTTCACCGAAAGCGGGAATGACAACGGGCCGTTTTTGAACAAGTCAATCAATGCAAGATCTTCGGTATTGCGGGGCAGAAATAGTTTACCGTTCCGCTCCAAAAGAAACCCGCCAATGATGTTGATATCGGCGAATTCTCCATCCAGCGTAAGCTTCATGCTCAGCACGATACTCTTTGCTTTTTGATCAACAGCAAAGGAAAGATGGGCGAATTCCTTTCCGAGGGAAACAGTCTGCTGGTTTACGTTGTTGAAACGTCCGTATCGCAGAATAAACAGGTTCGGCCATGACGACAAGCGTGGCCACAGCTTTTCAAGTAAATCGCGATAGTGGCGGCGTAGATTTACCAGTTCGCGCGCAGAAACGTGAGCCCATGAACCAGAGTGATTTCGGATGAAGCGATTTCCTGTGCGCGTCATCCAGTTCAAAATCTTGTTGTCGGAGAACTCGATCAGGTCATTGTAAAACGATTCATCAAGGGGCTGCAGCCACGCGAGCCCTTTCTCGCTTTGCATCGAAACACGCTTGTATTCAACGTTTCCCTTCCTGTATATCAACACAGGCTCGAGGTCAAAACGCGTTGACTTGCCGGATTGAAAATTGAACAGGAAGCCGATTTCATAGTCAATTGGCGTACCTGCCGGGAGTTTCGGTCGGACAGGTGTATGAACTACAGGTTTTTCTTCCTCAAATAGCATTGATCGCAAACTTCCCGGCAAGATAGTAACTGACGGAAATAATTGGGGGAGTGCAACACACCCCAAAAAAAAGATTCATATGCAAAAAATACGGGCGATTTTTTTGCGCTTAGAAAGAAAAACAACCCCGTTTCTGGCGCTATTTCCTGTAGGTATCACGGACTGCTTTGAATTCCGACCCTGATTTCCAACCAGGCCAGGTTTCTTCGAATGCAAGTCGCTTTCCAACGGCGAAAAGCAACTTCATGTCTTCAACTGCGCCGTCGTAGTTCAATCGGTCGTCATAGAACTGATCCGACGGCTGATGGTAGTACCTGGTAGTGTAGGATTCTTTAAATTCCTGCGCAGCCGCATCTACAAAATCGTCACCGTTTTTCAGGTATAACGCCGGAATACCAATCTTGGCAAAGTTGAAATGATCGGATCGGAAGTAGTATCCTTTTTCGGATTCACTTTCAGGCGTAACGACCCTTCCAAATTGTTTTGCTGCATCTGCGAGATAGTCTTCAAGATCAGATTGTCCCTGACCGACGATGATGATATCGTTGGTCCTGCCAAACTGATTAATGCCGTCAATGTTGATGTTTGCAACGGTTTTCTCCTTTGGATACACAGGATTCCGCGCGTAATAAGCAGATCCCCAGAGTCCCTGCTCTTCCGCTGTAACCGCCAGGAAGACTACAGTCCGCTCCGGCTTCGTTTTCATGCTTGCAAATGCCTGACTGAGCTCAATCAACGCAGCTGTGCCGCTCGCGTTGTCATATGCGCCGTTGTAAATGGAATCACCGCTTGCGTCAGCGCGGCCAATGCCCAGGTGATCCCAGTGCGCTGTGTAGACGATGTATTCATCCGGTCTCTTGCTACCGGTAACTTTTCCGATGACGTTATGAGACTTGTCGTAACGGCTTGTAACTTCCATGCTTGTCGAAACGCGCAGGTTGAGCGGGAATCCTTTATAGCCCGGCTGTCGTGCCTTCGTCTGATGTTCATTGAAGTCAAATCCTGCGGCGGCGAATAGCTTCTCCGTGGCGTCTTTTGTAAGCCATCCTATGCCCTGGCAGTAGTATTTGTCCTGACCGCGTTCGTCAAGGTAAAGGTGAGCATTGTTCCAACCGTTTTGCAATACACCAAACGGATATCCGGCAGGCACCGTATTGTGAACGACAAAACATCCCTTCGCTCCCTGTCTTGCAGCTTCTTCGTATTTGTACGTCCAGCGACCATAGTAGGTCATGGTGTTGCCTTTGAAGAACGTTGCATCGTCGCCACCGAAGCCGGGATCATTAACAAGCACAATGACAATTTTGTCTTTTACATCAAGGCCTTCGTAGTCGTTCCAGTCGTACTCGGGTGCAACGACGCCAAAGCCGGCGAATACGAGTTCTTCATCTTCCCATACAACCGAGGGGTCCGTGCGTTCTGTGTTCAGGATATATTCGTCGCGACCCTGTAGCGTTAAGGTTCGCGAACCTCCTTTTACGGTCATCGTACCTTTGTTGATCGCAGTAATCTCAACCATTGGTACTTCCTGCAGATAGCTGTCACCATTTCCCGGTTCGAGTCCGATTTCTTTGAATGTTTGTTGCAGATATTCTATCGTCTTTACCTCGCCCTGGGTAAACGGCTTCCTTCCCTGGAATTCATCAGAAGACAGGGTTTTGACATGTGTCTTCATGTCGGAAGCCGAGAGTGTGTTTATTCCATCATCTGCGTCGGTGGATTCTTTTCCGGAACAAGCGGAAATAAGGTAGGCGAGGCTGAGGATACAAATAATCCGGGACTTCATAGTGTTTAGGTTTGGCTCTAAACTAAAGAAGAATTCCGGAAAGTCGACGCCGCGTGTGTAATAAAATATGTGTAATTTCCATACCACAGGATTTCCTTTTGTGATCGCCTAATCAAACTAAAAGATGTTAAGAAGAACTTTCTTTCAACGCACCGGACTCGCATCACTGGCGTTGATACCCGGTGTTAGCGTACTCAAGTCGTGTCAACAAAAGCCGGAGGCAGAAACGCAAGATGAACCGGCAACGGAATTTCCTTTAACAGAGGCTACCATTGACGGGTTGCAGCAAAAGATGCAGGCAGGAGAACTTACGTCCCGGCAGATCACACGACATTATCTTGATCGCATCCGCGAAATTGATCGGGGTGGTCCGATGCTTAATAGTATTATCGAAATAAATCCGGACGCATTGGCAATCGCTGATGATCGTGATCGCGAACGCGGCGAGAACAAAGTACGGGGGCCGCTTCACGGTATACCGGTGTTGGTTAAAGATAACATTGATACGGGAGACAAAATGATGACAACTGCCGGATCGCTCGCGCTGGAAGGTCACGTTGCAGAGCAGGATGCGCACATCATTCGCCTTTTACGGGAGGCAGGAGCGGTGCTGCTTGGAAAAACGAATCTCAGTGAGTGGGCGAATTTCCGCTCGACGCGCTCAAGCAGTGGCTGGAGCAGTCGCGGTGGTCAAACCAAAAATCCCTATGTTCTCGACCGCAGCCCGTGTGGTTCGAGTTCGGGGTCAGGAACTGCGGTTGCAGCAAATCTTTGTGCGGTCGCTATTGGGACGGAAACCAACGGCTCGATCATCTGCCCGTCATCAATAAACGGCGTCGTTGGGATTAAGCCTACCGTTGGACTTTGGAGCCGTTCCGGAATCATTCCGATTTCACACACTCAGGACACCGCAGGCCCCATGGCGCGTACTGTGCGCGACGCAGCAATATTGCTGGGGCAGTTGACTGCTGTGGATCCAAATGATGTAGTGACCAGTGCTCAGGAAAGGAACAACGTCCCCCAGGATTATACTGCGTTCCTCGATGAAGACGGTTTGAAGGGAAAGACAATCGGTGTGGATAAATCTGTTTTAAAGGGGCATGAAGCCATCGACAAACTGCTTCATCAGGCACTCGATCAATTGCGCGACGGTGGCGCTACCGTTGTGGAAGTGGATTTCCGTGATCGGCTGAAAGAAGTGAACAAAGACGAATACGATGTGTTAAAATATGAATTCAAAGACGGTTTAAACCGGTATCTCCAATCGCACAACGGCCGGGTCAAATCACTCGCAGAGGTGATTGCATTTAATAACGCAAACGAAAAGGATGCGATGCCGCATTTTAGGCAGGAGATTCTCGAGGAGTCGGAAGCACTGGGTGGGCTTGACAGCAGGGAATACCAACAGGCGCTTTCGCGACTGCTGAAAACTACCCGTGGTGTTTTTACCGACGTTTTTAAGGCGCATAACCTTGACGCCGTGTGCGGCCCGGCTAATGGACCCTCCTGGTGTATCGACCTGGTTAATGGCGATTCGTTTACCGGTTACGGGATGTATTCGCCGGCCGCGATAGCAGGGTTTCCATCGATCTCAGTGCCGATGGGCTTGGTTGCCGGCTTGCCCGTAGGCCTTTGTTTCCTCGGGCTCGCATATGCCGAGCCTGCATTGCTTGCCATCGCCTACGCCTATGAGCAGATTTCGAAAAACCGGGTTATGCCTGAATTCAGAGAACGGGTGTAACTGTCTTGTGTGTGCGTGTGATTTCTGATGGTTGTGAAATTGTGTATGTGGCTACGTGTGTGCCACAGGAAATTCGTTAATTAAACGCCAAATCAGTCGCCATGGAAAAAGTCAAAGTAGCAGTTCTGGGATCGGGGTTTATCTCGGATATCCACCTTGAGAGTTATCACAGGTTTGTACCGGAAGCAGAGGTTGTAGCCGTGTATTCGCGAAGCCGCGAAAGGGGTGAAGCTTTCGCAAAGCGGTATCAGATTCCGCAGGTGTACGCAGAGATTGAAAAAGCGATCGAACAATCAGGATGTGATGTTGTTGACATATGCCTGCCTAATTTTTTGCATTGCCACGCCACGCTGGCTGCAGCGAAAGCGGGTAAGCACGTGATCATTGAAAAGCCGTTAGCCGTTACGTTGGAGGAGGCGGATCAGATGATCGACGCGTGCGCAAAAGCGGGTGTGAAACTCATGTACGCAGAAGAGCTTTGTTTTGCACCAAAATACGAACGCGTTCGCCATTTGGTAAACGAAGGCGCAGTAGGCGATATCTATATGCTGAAGCAAGGTGAGAAACATTCCGGCCCGCATTCTGACTGGTTTTATGATATCAATCAGGCCGGCGGTGGTGTGCTTATGGACATGGGCTGCCACGCATTCGGATGGTTTTTCTGGATGTTAAACAACGCGCGCGTGAAAAGCGTGTTTGCAACGATGGCCACCGTTCTTCACAAAGGACGTACCCGCGGTGAGGATAACAGTGTTGTTGTTGTCGAGTTTGAAAACGGCGTGATTGGCGTGGCTGAAAACAGCTGGGCGAAACACGGTGGCATGGATGATCGCAGTGAAGTTTACGGAACGGACGGTGTCGTATATGCAGATCTTTTCCAGGGAAACGCTTCACTTGCGTATAGTCGCAAGGGCTATGGCTACGCGATGGAGAAAGCAGATACCACCACGGGTTGGACATTTCCGATCTTTGAAGAGGCCTTTAACCAGGGCTACCCACACGAATTGCGGCACTTCATTCAGTGTGTGCAGAATAACGAGACGCCACTCGTGACAGGTCAGCTTGGCCGCGACGTGCTTGAAGTTATTTATGCCGCGTATGCATCTGCCGGGCAGGGGAAGAGAATTGAGCTTCCTTTCACACCCATGGTAAAAAAGCCGGTAGACCTGTGGTTGGGTGCTTAAACGGTACTAATTCGAATTGTCGTAGTAGGTATAGTCCTTTGTGATCAATCCGTCTTCGATTGTAAAAATTGTGACGATGGGCAACGTCCACCTTGTGCTGTCAGTACCAGCTGATGAAACAAATTCGACGATGACGTGCTTGCTTCCTGAAGGATAGACGTTCAATACATCGTCGCGAATGTCGGGAAACATCGACTCAAGTTCCCGATACTTTTCTTCCGTTTCGCTACGGGTTTGCATTACAGCGTCTTTCCCAAACGACGGATCTTTGAATTCAGCCGGGTCCGAATAAAGTCCGGCCATCGCTTTCCAATCGTGGTTATTGAAGTGTTCGTACAATTTGGTGGCAATAGCAATATTCGCAGCCTCGGCTTCGGGGTTACGTTCGGATGTGCGTACTGAACATGAAACCAATAAAGCAATACAGGAAATAGTCAGGATTCGTGGGAACATAAGAGTGGGGTTTATTCAAAGGTAACTTGAATTTCAGACTTTGTCCATACCATCTGCAGCCTCCCTGTCAACGAAAATAAAACTGTTCGGATGCTTGTGCAGGATCGTTGAGGGAACCTCCGGTGTGATAGGGCCTTCAATGGTTCGCTTTATGATGGCGGATTTGCGGGAGCCGTTGGCGATCAGAATAGCGGTCTTTGCTTCAAGCACATGTTTGAGTCCAACGGTGATGCCTTTGGTGAGCATCGTTTCCTGTTGGAAGTATTTTTGACCGACCAGTCGCGTTTCTTCTGCAAGTTCAGATACGTGGCAGTACAAGTCGGGAGAGGTGCCGGGTTCATTCAAACCAACGTGTCCGTTCAGTCCGATACCTACGAGAATACAATCTATCCCGCCATGTGATGCAATACGCTCATCCATTTTGCGGCAAGAGGCTTCGGGATCATTAGTCATCCCGTCGAATACGTGAATCTGGTTTTCCTTCAAAGGCAGCAGGTCGAGCAGGTTGTCGCGGATGAAACGTCCGCAACTGCCGGGGTTATCGGATGAAATACCGATCCACTCATCGAGACCAATAAAGGTAACGTTACTCAGGTCAAGTTTGGTTTCTCCGGCAATTTTGACGAATTCTCCGAACGTGCCACGGGGTGTGTCCCCGGACGCTACGCAGATCAATGCTGAGGGTTTCGTACGAATAACGCCGGCGATTACTCTCGCTGTCGCGCGCGAAAGTGTCTGGTAATCATCAAATATTCGGATTGTCATGTTCAGGTTGTTCTTGGTGCTTCTGCTACGGTCAGGCTACTCCCGGTTCGCATATAATGGCTGGCAAACTGATGTGCCAGCTTCAGGCACTCCGCTATGTCCAGATTCATCATCATCGCGATAGCGAAACCGGCATTAAAGTTATCCCCGGCACCGGTCGAAATTACCGGATCCTCGATAACTTCACATTCCTCGATGTGCACTTGTTCCTGGTGCCAGGCAAGCGCCATAGTCTTGTGGTGAATTAACAGTATTTCCGGTTGAAGGTCCAGGTATATTTTGCGTCCCGTTTCGGTAAGTTGATTACCGGCAGAAGTACCGGTCAAAACTTCGTGCAATAACCGTGTTTCGTTCCGGTTCAACCCCAGCACTACACGAAAATACTGTTTGAATTGCTTTAACGTATCAAGCGCCGCTAAAAGGTCAGCCTTATTCCTTTTGGAAAAATCAGCCAGATCAAAAAATGCAACTGGTTTGCCGTCCAAAGAAATAAAAGGAATAACTTCCTCAAGCAGGCCCTTCCAGATTGATGTGGCGTGCAGGAGTTCCGACCAGTTGACGATGCCTATGAGACTGCTGCCACTAAAAAGGTCGCGCAATGTTTGTTTTCCGAGGACGCGCGAAACGACTTCCCAGTCTGCTGAATTCAATGAACTCATTTCGCCCATGATGATCTTCCCGTCGTTGAATTCAAGTGCTGTGGTGACACCCGGATCAGCAAAACTGAATAGTTTGCAATTGTCGGGGAATTCTCGAAAAAGGGCATCAATATCGGGCAGCCCGAGTGTTCCGATACAATTGATATCGACGTCCCAGCCCGCCATAGCGCGTGCCATAACAGGCATGTTTCCGCCGGCTTTCTTCACGACTTTTTGCAATTCGAGTGAAAAGTTGTCGCCGCTTTTTTCCAGGGTGTAATGCCCGAATTCGCGAATTGTCTTAAAATATTCTGCTTTCTCGGCAGTGCGATTTGTAACGACACGAACAATTGAATCGATGAAGCCGTCAAACCCTATTGTTACTTTTTTGCCTTTCAGCAGATGCGCGTGCTGCGTGATATTCAGGGGCATGAGACTCCGGGGCTGGTTAAAATTTGCGATGGTGTCCAATATAAGAAAAATGCCTTCCTCACTGAATTTGCGTTTCCTCATGAAACAGGTAATTTTTTTATTATAGTCAATTTGACTATTTGGTTTTTTTTACTCACCTTGGTCTTTCCAAACTCTTTGATACTCTATGGAATTCAGACTTAGAATGTCCACAGCGGCTTTATTGCCGGCGGCATATTTGGTACTTGCAAGTTGCGGAGCAAAAACTGATTCATCATCAGAAACAGCTTCTGACTCAACTGCTCAGGTACAGGCAGATCCCCAACCGATCTCACAACCCCTTGTCTCACACATATACACTGCCGATCCTTCAGCGCACGTATTCAACGGCCGTATCTACATCTATCCGTCTCACGACATTGATGCAGGAACTCCTGAAAATGATCTTGGTGATCACTTTGATATGCGTGACTACCACGTTTTGTCGATGGACAAAATTGGCGGTGAAGTCACCGATCACGGTGTAGCACTCGACATAAAAGACGTGCCCTGGGCAGGACGCCAGATGTGGGCGCCAGATGCCGCGCACAAAGACGGCGTGTATTATCTGTATTTCCCGGTAAAAGACAAGGAAGATATCTTCCGTATCGGCGTCGCTACCAGTGACAAGCCTGAAGGACCATTTAAGGCTGAGGCAAATCCCATTGCAAACAGCTACAGCATGGACCCGACGGTCTTCCAGGATGACGATGGAAAATACTATATGTACTTCGGAGGAATCTGGGGCGGTCAACTCCAGCGCTGGGCTGACGGGAAATACGATCCCAACGGTTCAAAAACTGATTTGCAAAAGGATGACGCTCCGGCTATCGGTCCGCGTGTTGCACGCCTGGATGATACGATGAAACAATTCGCAGAACCGGTTCGCGAAATCTCCATACTCGATGAGCAGGGAAATCCCATCCTTGGCGGAGATCATGATCGTCGCTTCTTCGAGGCAGCCTGGATCCATAAGTACGATGGGAAATATTACCTGTCATACTCTACAGGAGATACGCATTACATCGCATACGCTACTGGCGACAATCCTTACGGACCATTCACTTATCAGGGAGTGATACTCAACCCTGTACAGGGATGGACAAACCACCACTCTATTGTGGAAGTCGAAGGCAAGTGGTATTTGTTCTATCACGATACGCAGATTTCTGGCAAGACGCATCTCCGTAACGTGAAAGTCACTGAGCTTACGCATGATGCTGACGGCAAGATTCAAACCATTGATCCATACATCAACCCGTAAGGGGAAACGATACTTTACTTTTTGATTTGGGTAAAAGGGCGGTAGTGAAAACTCCGCCTTTTTTATGAAAAGAGGATGACGTAGAGGCAGATGACTGCCGTTACGATCAGCATGATCAGATTTTCCCGCAGACGGGCGCTGAGTTTCTCTTTGATGTATACCGGATGTCTTGACATACCTTAAAAAATCCAGTTTCAAGGTACCCAATATTGAATCCCGGGATGCCCGGATTTTGACTGATATCTTACATGGTATAGAAAATTCGCCTCCTCGTCTCGAGATATCTCGCAAGCGTTACAAATCACCTAAAGGCAAAGCACCAACACCCCCATCAGTTAATCTAACTTCCTGAATTGTGCCGTCCTCGCCAAATCGCATTTCTTCAATACATGTTACCCTAGCGTTTCCATCCGTGTGATCAAGTGGTCTGCGATGATACACGATGAACCATCGGTCACTTTCCGGAACGTGAATGACTGAATGATGCCCTGCTCCGCGGCCGATCGTGATATCCTGTTGCAGAATTTTTCCGATTCGTTCGAATGGACCAAAAGGCGAATCACCAATTGCATACGCGACACAATAGTCGGGACCCGTCCAGTCGCCCTCGGACCACATGAAGTAGTATTTGTTATTGCGGATAAACATAAACGGACCTTCGACATAATTTTCGGGAGTGATTTCCCGAAACATATTACCATCTTCAAAGGGAATAAATCCTGTAAAATCATTGTTGAGTTTGCCGATGTTACAGTGTCGCCAGCCGCCGTAGATGAGGTAGTGATCACCATTACTGTCTTTGAATACAAACTGATCAATGGGTTGAGCACCGTGGTGAAATTTATCAATGAGGGGTTTTCCAAGGTAGTCGGTGAAGGGTCCACCAGGGTTGTCTGCAACCGCAATACCAATGCCACCTGGTTCCGCGTCACTTTGAATGTTATTGACGCCAAAGAAGAAGAAATAGCGCTGATCTTTCTTTATCACCGAAGGTGCCCACATCGCCTCTCGTGCCCATTTTACACGCGACGTGTCAAGAATGCGTTCATGTTTTGTCCAGTGAACAAGATCAGGCGATGAAAACGCGTCAAAGAAAACCTGTTCTTCGAACGGCGCCGAATACGTCGGATAAATCCAGTACTCATTTCCGAATATGATGCCTTCCGGGTCAGCGTACCATCCCGGGAAAACCGGGTTACCAGAAGTTGCAGAATCTGATTTTCTATCTGTGCTCTTTTGTGTGCAATGCAAGAGGAACAACCCAATAATTGCGCTTGCAGCGAGACCTTTTATCTTCATAGACGTAGTGTTGTAACGCGGAAGTTAATTCTTTTATGCTGAATGCAATTTGCCTGGTTAAATGGTAGTGATAACGCAACGGAAATGCGTATATTTCAGTCCGGCAAATAACATGACCACTACGGTCAGATACGTACCAGTATGCAGAAGAAAATCACCTTCATCGCCGGGTTCATATTTCCGGTAATATTCATAATGATAACCGGCCTGCAGACAATGGCGCAGTCGGGTGGCCCCTGGAATGGCAAGCAGTGTGCTGTTGTCCTGACGTACGATGATGCGTTGAACGTACATCTCGACAATGCCATTCCCAGTCTCGACTCGCTTGGCCTCCGCGCAACGTTTTATTTGTCAGCTTACTTCCCCGGAAGCGCGAAACGTATGGATGAATGGAAGGCCGCGTCCAATAAAGGACATGAATTAGGAAATCACACGCTTTTTCATCCATGCGACGGCCGGGGTCCTGGTCGTGAGTGGGTGAGTGCCGAACGCGACCTGAGTAAGTACTCGGTCCAGCGTATGGTTGAAGAAATCCGAATGACAAATGTATTCCTCAAATCCCTTGATGGTAAGGACCGACGCACATTTGCATATCCTTGCGGAGACACGCAGGTTGGTGACTCATCTTATGTCCAACCGATTACCAGTGATTTCGTCGCGGCGCGTATCGTAAAGAATGAACTTGCATCCTCGACGGTTGACCTTTTCACGGTGCCGTCATATATGGTGAATGGTGAGTCGGGCGAGGAAATGATCAGTTGGGTGCAGCAGGCCATGAAGGAGAAGAAGCTGCTGGTTATTCTCTTTCACGGCGTCGGCGGGGAACACGCACTCAATGTTGATTTGCGCGAACACAGGAAATTGCTCGCTTTCCTGAAGAAAAATGAAGGCAGCATCTGGATCGCTCCCATGGTCGAAGTCGCTGACTTTATCCGGACCAAAAAATAGTCACAAAGTACGTGTTGCTCATAAGGGGGAAGGAGAACAATAACGTCTTAATAAAGGAATAAATTCAAACAGCTACCATACTTATGTTCATGAAAAAACTCTCTCAGTTCGTCGTAGTTATCGCCGTTATCATGGCCGCCGCCGGATTCCAAAATACCAATGATCCGCGGTATGAATACCCATTCCAGAATCCCGATCTGCCGGTCGAAGAACGCGTCAATGACATTGTTTCCAGACTGACACTTGAAGAGAAGGTAAGCCAAATGTTGAATTCCGCTCCTGCGATTGAGCGCCTGGGTATTCCGTCGTACGATTGGTGGAACGAAGTCCTGCACGGCGTCGCGCGCACACCTTATCGCGTTACCGTTTACCCGCAGGCAATTGCCATGGCTGCGACTTTTGATACAACTTCACTGAGAACGATGGCTGATTTCTCAGCCCTGGAAGGGCGCGCTGTTTACAACAAGGCAGTGCGCGAAGGGAAGTCGGGCCAACGTTACATGGGGCTGACTTACTGGACGCCAAACATTAACATATTCCGCGATCCGAGGTGGGGCCGTGGTCAGGAAACCTATGGTGAAGACCCTTACCTTACGGCAATGCTGGGTCGCGCCTTCGTTCATGGATTGCAGGGTGATGATCCATTCTATTTGAAGGCTGCTGCATGTGCGAAGCATTATGCTGTTCACAGTGGCCCTGAGCCATCACGTCACGTATTTGATGCAAATGTTTCTCCTTATGATCTTTGGGATACCTACCTCCCTGCATTTGAAGAACTCGTCGTTCGCGCGGATGTTGCCGGGGTGATGTGTGCATATAATGCATTCCAAACCCAACCGTGCTGTGCAAGCGATATGCTGATGAATGATATCCTTAGAAATCAATGGCAGTTTACAGGCTACGTTACGTCTGACTGCTGGGCGATTGATGACTTCTTCAAGAACCACAAAACGCATCCGGATGCGGCTCATGCTTCAGCGGATGCCGTGGCTCACGGAACGGATATTGACTGTGGCACAGATGCATATAAGTCACTTGTACAGGCCGTAAAGGACGGATTAATCACTGAGCGTCAGATAGACGTGTCGTTGAAACGCCTGTTCACCATTCGCTTCCGCCTGGGTATGTTTGATCCGCAGGACAGAGTACCGTATGCCAAGACTGGCGATGACGTTCTCGAAAGCGCTGCCCACACTGCACACGCGGAAAAGATGGCGCGCCAGTCAGTGGTCCTGCTCAAGAATCAGAATAAGTTACTTCCGTTGAAGAAAAACCTGAAGAAGATTGCCGTCATCGGTCCGAACGCAAACAATGAGATCGCCGTCCTTGGTAACTACAATGGTATCCCTTCGAACATCGTGTCAGCGCTGGAAGGAATCAAGGCAAAGGTTGGCAGTTCAACTGAAGTCGTCTACGAACAGGCAACCACGTTCACGCGAGATACGCTTTTGGTTTATAATGCCGGTCTGGGCACGTTCTCCTTCAATGGAAAGCCCGGTGTTCAGGCGGAATACTTCAATAATGAAGATCTTTCAGGATCACCGATTGCGACACGTATCGAAAAAGAAATCAACAATTTCTGGCAGGAAGGCGAGAGCGTGGTCGAAGGTATGAAGGCGTATAATTTCACTGCGCGTTACAAGACAGATTTTACGGCAACTCAAACCGGTGAAATTGCTTTTGAAGTTGAGGCTGATGATGGGTATCGCCTTAAAATTGACGGCAAGGAAGAGTTGAACGCGTGGGTACGCAACCGTTGGGGCGCGCGACATGTGAAGAAGCGTGTTGAAAGTGGAAAGACCTATAGCATTGAACTTGAATACAATCAGGTGGAAGGAAAAGCATCGGTGGCATTGCGCGTGGGTAATTTTGCCCGTACAGATTTGAAGGCACTTGCGAAGAAGGTACGTGACGCAGATGTGATCGTTTATGTTGGTGGTATTTCACCCCAGCTTGAAGGTGAAGAGATGCGCGTCAATGAACCCGGCTTCGACGGCGGTGACCGCACTTCCATCTTGCTCCCTGCAATTCAGACTGAGACCTTGAAGGCATTGCACGCCACGCGTAAACCGGTTGTTTTCGTCATGATGACGGGAAGTGCTATTGCGCTGCCTTGGGAGTCTGCAAATATTCCGGCGATCGTCAACGTGTGGTATGGCGGGCAGTCTGCGGGTACCGCTATTGCAGATGTTCTTTTTGGAGATTTCAATCCTGCGGGCAGGCTCCCTGTTACATTCTACAAGGGAGACAGCGACCTTCCTGACTTCAATAGCTACGATATGGAAAATCGCACCTACAGATATTTCAAAGGTGCACCGCAGTGGGGCTTTGGATACGGCCTGAGTTATACAACGTTTGGTTATGATCAACTCACCGTTCCTGCGCAAGCGCCTGTTAACAGCACAGTACCAGTGAAGGTTCGCGTTACAAATACAGGCAAGCTCGATGGCGAGGAAGTGGTTCAGCTATACGTCACACGTAAGGCCGACAATTTCCGCACGCCCATACGCGCGCTAAAAGGATTCACACGCGTCTTCCTCAAGAGCGGCGAAAGTAAAGAGATTACCTTCAATTTGCTCCCGCGCGATCTGGAAGTGATTGATAAAGACGGTATGGCTCGCCATGTTCCCGGTGCGGTAAACATCTATGTGGGTGGAAGCCAGCCTGGCGAGAAGTCGACGTCAGGTGGCGTTAACGGGGTATTCGAGCTGAAGTAAGTTGCACTTCAGCCCGAGTTTGGTTTGGATTGAGAGTGTTTCTAATTGCTGCTGCAAACTGCAATACCGGATCTTCCGCCACTGTTGGGTTTCCCAACGGCGGATCCGATATTGCCGGCAGCGAGTATGATATTTTTGCCTTCACCTTCGGCCGCAAGATGAATCTTAATGCAGGCTTCCAGTGTTTTGAGATCTGCAAAGCTGATTTTTGATTCGTCACTCAGGCGAACCAGGTCTGTCATGCTTGTGGCCTTCGAAGCTGGGATGGGCGCGAGCAGGGCAGCAATTGCAGCATCATCGGTAGCGACGTCACCCAGGTGCAGGTGCACAGGGAAGAGTCCGTCCTGAAACTTTTTGTCAAGCGAAATAGATATCCGCGTAAACCCGTCTTTCGTTTCCTGGAATTTGGCAGTACCAGATACGTTGAAATCACTTCCTGATGCAAGGGCATACGTGATCTCATTACCTGTGAGATCATTTGCCGGATTGACTTCGGGTTCATTCTGTGCACAGCTCATTATCAATGCCGAGAGCAAGAGGGCGATGACGTGTTTCCTGACGATCTGCATATTCGTTGCGGGTAGTTTTTCAATTGTAAATTATCAAAAAATCAGACTTCTGAAAAGAAACGGAGTCGTGCGGCAGTAATTGTACATTCCGAAAGGAAAAATATGTCGCATCTAATCCACTGATTTTCACTCACTTACAAGTCTATAGGCATTCAATCACACAGCAGGTCCTATGCTGATAAGGCTACCTGAACAACTCGTCGAGCAATTGAGTGCGCTCCGTTGCGCTGCGCCTGTAGCGGTCCACAACCTTCCGACTCGGGTTCATTATACTGATGGTATTGACGTGGGTACGTTTCAGAAAACCGTGGCCGAATTCGTGCATGAGGGCATATTCGAGAAAGAGTGTATCACTGGAATCCAGCAGTGCTTCATCAACCTCGATGACAATTTGATTGTCCTTTGTGCCGCGCGTGACAGCTGTTTTTCCTTCGTTCGTGAGGAGGTCGGGTGTGGCAGTGAGGATCAGGTTGGAACGATCCAGTTTTAGTCCGCGCTTTTCGCCTTCTTCGAAAAAGCGCATTGCGTACTTCTCAAGACGACTATCTACACTATATACAGGAATATCTTCCCCGGTACAGGCGGGCAATAAGGTTAGGAGTGAAAAAGCGCAAAGACGAAGGCTCTTCATCTTAACCTAAAGATAAAGATTAGGCTGTTCAGAAATAAACGGAGATATGAATTATTATCGCGTACTGCTATTATCAGACCTTTGACGGATCCGGATGCGTGTAGGGCGCGCGATATGATCGCGCCAAAGCGGTTGTAGCTTCTTTGTCACCGGGCACGGTCATCGTTTCAGTATCATAGGACATCGGCCTTTCAAACTTCATGGACATATTGGCAAGGATACACGCCGCGGTAGAAATATGCCCCTCAGTGACATCGGCTACAGGGCGTACCTTTTTAGTAATTGCCTCCAGCAAGTTGAGCATGTGACCGCGTGTTGCCGGCGCAGCGTGTAATTCAATGCGTTCTTCTTTTACGTCCTCAGGGTATTTTTCGCGTTCGTAAACGGCGTCCATGTGTAATTTCTCACCGTCACCCAATGGTGTGAAATCGTACTTCATCGTGCTTATTGCGAGTGTTCCTTTCTCGCCGTAGATTTTGATTGCCCACGGGTACTCGGGATCGGTTGCCGCGCCCCAGGTGCGGTGC
>JAEZDW010000489.1 GCA_023417955.1 Bacteroidota bacterium | reverse complement strand
GGATGAAAGGGACTGAAGAAGGAAGCTAAGGACAGATACAAACGGCGACTTGAAGTGCCGGCAGCTGGCGTGTTTCATCTTCTGAATAAGGAATTTTTTTTCACCGCAATGATGCTACAGCGCAAAGGAACGCGAAGTAGGCTTCTGGCAACTGGACTGTTTTGGTTCAGCTTGAAAGTTGCGTTTCTTGTCCTGGTCAATCGCTGTTAAAAAAACACCTAAGAATCTCCGAAAAAATAGTGTAGGTCATTATTGAAATTGGAATGTAAGTGTATATTTGACAATTAACGAAAAAAGATCAGCCTTCTTTCTTGAAACTCAATCTACACCAAGCCATACAGTCATGAGATTCGACTTCTTATCCACCAAAACTATCTTCCTATTTGTCAGCTTTTGCCTGGCGGGAGTACCCATTTTGGCTCAACAACGACTGCCATACCAAAATCCGGAGCTGACCTCAGAGGAGCGAGCCAAAGATTTGATCAGCAGACTCACATTGGAGGAAAAGGCTGCCTTGATGTGTGATGTATCGGATGCGATTCCAAGACTTGGGATAAAGAAGTTCAATTGGTGGAGTGAAGCGCTGCATGGCCTGGCAAATAACAACGACGTCACTGTTTTTCCCGAACCCATTGGGATGGCCGCGTCATTTAACGATGAACTCGTCTATAAGATTTTTGATGCTACCTCCGACGAGGTTCGGGCCAAGTACCACGAAGCGTTGCGGAATGGTCAGGAGAACCGGCGATTCCTAAGCTTGTCAGTATGGACTCCGAACATCAACATCTTCCGGGACCCGAGATGGGGCCGCGGACAGGAAACGTATGGCGAGGATCCCTTTCTGATGGCGCGTATGGGCGTGTCCGTTGTGAAAGGTTTACAGGGACCTGGCGATGCGCGGTACAAAAAACTCCTGGCTTGTGCCAAGCACTATGCCGTGCACTCAGGACCGGAGTGGAGTCGCCATGAATTGAATCTGAATAATGTCGACCCGCGTGATCTGTGGGAGACTTACCTTCCTGCTTTTAAGTCCCTGGTTCAGGAGGCGGATGTCCGCCAGGTTATGTGTGCCTATCAGCGCCTGGACGACGAACCCTGCTGTGGCAACACAAGATTGCTGCAGAATATTCTTCGGGATGACTGGGGTTTTAAACACCTCGTGGTTTCTGACTGCGGAGCAATAGCAGATTTCTACACAAGTCATAAGGTTTCGTCAACTCCGGTGCACGCCTCTGCAAAAGGTGTTCTTGCAGGTACTGATGTCGAGTGCCAATGGATGGATCATAACTACAAAAAGCTACCCGAAGCTGTTGAAAAGGGACTGATTACCGAAGCGGAGATCGATGAGAGATTGTTACGCGTGTTGGTGGGCCGTTTCGATTTGGGTGATATGGATGATGACACACTTGTTCCGTGGGCAAAGATACCAATGTCTGTGGTGAACAATGAAGAGCACAAGAAGCTGGCGTTAGACATGGCCCGCGAATCCATGACCTTGCTCCAGAATAAGAACAACATTCTGCCGCTGTCAAAATCGTTGAAGAGAATCGCTGTTATTGGTCCAAACGCGAATGATGAACCAATGCTTTGGGGTAACTACAACGGAACTCCTGTGAGCACCATCAGCATCCTGAAAGGTATCCAATCAAAGATAGACGCTAAGAATATTCTGTATGACAAAGGTTGCGACCTCGTTGAGGACAAAGTAACCGTGAGTTATTTTGATCAATGCTCCTGGGACGGCAAGCGCGGCTTCAAAGCGACTTACTGGAACACTCCCGACCGGAGCGGGGCGGTAGTTACGACGACACAGGTTCCCAGTGCGATAAAATTGACCACTGCCGGTCAGCATGAGTTTGCTTCCGGGGTTAAGCTTGAAGGATTTTCTGCAACATATGAAACCGAGTTCATTCCGAAGATCACAGAAGAAATTGTTTTCAAAGGCGGAGCTACGGGGCGCTATGAGTTGTTCGTCAATGACGAAAAACTGCTGGGCTATGACAACTGGCGGACGCTGCCCTCACGCAAACCCTTCAAAGTTGAAGCGGGTAAGAAGTACAAGATCGAAATCCGGTTTGCTCAGCTAAACAACTGGCAGGCTAATCTTGAATTTGATTTTGGTAAAGAGGTGGATGTGGATTACACCAACCTGATCGGCAAATTAAAAGGCATTGACGTGGTGATTTTTGTCGGTGGACTTTCCGGTAAGCTGGAAGGCGAGGAGATGCCGGTTTCCTATCCGGGTTTTAAAGGAGGTGATCGTACCGATATTGAGTTGCCATCTGTTCAACGTAATTGTCTTAAAGCGCTGAAGGCTGCGGGAAAGAAAGTAATCTTCGTAAACTGCTCAGGCTCTGCCATCGCGCTGACACCGGAAACGCAAACTTGTGAAGCTATTCTGCAGGCATGGTATCCTGGTGAGTCCGGTGGTCAGGCCGTTGCGGAAATCCTTTTTGGCGACTACAATCCTTCCGGCAAGCTTCCGATAACTTTCTATAAAAGCTCTGACCAGCTTCCCGACTTCGAAGATTACTCAATGAAGAACAGAACGTATCGATTCATGGACGATGCGCTTTTCCCCTTCGGACATGGGCTGAGCTACACGACATTTTCGATCGGAAAGGCTGTACCAAATAAAACCTCAATCGAAAAAAGCGAGACTATTTCGCTGACAATTCCAGTTACGAATACGGGCAAGCGAAACGGCACGAATATCATACAGGTATATGTTCGTAAGGTTGGCGACGCTGACGGTCCTATCAAAACGTTGAAGGGATTTCAGCGTGTACCTTTAGCTGCAGGGAAGTCGGTTTCGGCCTCAATCAGTCTGCCGCCAACTGCTTTCGAATTCTTCGACAGAAATAGTGCAAAGATGACGGTTGCGGCAGGTGAATATGAAGTCATGTACGGGGACAGTTCCGATCCGAAGAATTTGAAATCGTTGAAGATAACTATCCGGTAGATCGGAATTTAAGTCCGACCTGTTAGAACTTCCTGCTGCCCGGGGCTGAAAACAGAAGTTTGTTCTGGTGCTGACCAGCCATGCATCATGGCAATACCAATGAAGAATACGCAGGTGAGCATGCCGATCAATATGCTCCCATCTCCAATTGGGTTCTTAAGCGTATCAGGAATATGGACCATGAAAAGCCACGACACCAGCATCAACGTGAGTATTCTGGTGGCAAGTTTGAAGAGAATATTAGTGAAAATTGCTACGCCTGCTGCAATTAATGCTACACCTGTAGCGTAGGTCCAGGGTCGTGGGCCTGTCTGTTATACAAAACTCCGAGCCCACGAGAG
>JAEZDW010000423.1 GCA_023417955.1 Bacteroidota bacterium | reverse complement strand
AGGCACGCTCAAGTAAAGTAATATGTGAAAGCGGATTTGCCTGTGCCTGGTAAGAGTCAATTGTCGCTTCACCACCCTGGACGTACCAGATATTTTCAATGTTACCAGTCTTCATCCAGTCGAGCGTCCATGTATCGTGGTTTCCGAGAATATAGGTGAGGTGATTGATCGTAAGTAATTCTTCGATACATCGCCTGGTCTCCGGCCAGCCGTCACACACGTCCCCCAGGCAGATCAGTTGGTCTTGTTCATAGTCAAAATTCGACCTCTCAAGGCATTGCATCAGCGCCCTGTACGCCCCGTGGATATCACCTATGACAAAGATCCTACTCATTTCCGCCAGGTTTGCCTTTGGACTGAATCATTTTACTTTCCATCCCAAAATGTAACTTGAATGAACAGATTTAAATTATTTTTGGGCCGTCCCATAATATAACAAACTGTATTGCATGGATTCAGCGATCGTCGAAAAACATCAGGAGCATCAGCACAAAATCAAGGAAGTTATCCAGGAAGTGGGTAAGGTTGTGGTCGGTCAGGATTACATGGTGAACCGTCTACTCGCAGGGCTCTTCACAAACGGTCATATTCTTTTGGAGGGTGTGCCGGGATTGGCAAAGACGCTAACAGTAAGCACCCTCGCACAGGTACTCCATCTCGACTTCCAACGCATTCAGTTTACGCCGGACCTGCTTCCCGCCGACCTCGTGGGTACGATGATTTACAATCAGAAGGACGGAAAATTTGAAGTAAAAAAAGGACCAATTTTCGCAAACATCATTCTGGCCGACGAAATTAACCGATCTCCTGCTAAGGTGCAGTCAGCGTTGCTTGAAGCGATGCAGGAAAAGCAGGTAACTATCGGCGAAACAACTTTCAATCTGGACAAACCATTTCTGGTTCTGGCCACGCAAAACCCGGTTGATCAGGAAGGAACTTATTCACTGCCGGAAGCACAAGTGGACAGGTTCATGATGAAGGTATTCGTGGACTATCCGACAAAAGATCAGGAGCTCGAGGTTATGCGACGCATTTCAAACATGCAGTTTAATTTCCGCGTTAGCACGCTTCTGACCAAAGAAGATATCTTCTCGATAAGAGAGAATGTAAACAAGGTCAAGATTTCTGAATCTCTTGAGCGCTATATCATCGAACTTGTTTATGCAACGCGCAAGCCGCTGGAGTATAAAATAAACGAATACGCGGGGTACATTCAGTTTGGAGCATCACCAAGGGCGAGCATCAATCTGAATCTTGCATCCAAGGCGATGGCGTACATGGATGGTCGTGACTTCGTTCTGCCTGAAGACATCAAGGAGATTGCTTTGGATGTGCTCAATCATCGCATCATACTCAACTACGAGGCCGAAGCGGATAACGTACGCACCAAGGATGTTATCAGTGCGATTTTGAAAAAGGTACCTATCCTGAAATAAGCTGTGTCAGACGAGAAATCCTTTGTCAGGGATAAGGATGTCTCCTGTGACACGTGGTACATTATAGTGTGACGTATGAAAAAAAGCCCCTCCCTGTCGATCGATCAGTTTTACAAAAAAGGACATGAATACTTCCTTGAACACCTTTCGATCGACTGCGTTATTTTTGGTTTTCACCAGAACGAGTTAAAAGTCCTTCTCCTGGAATGGAAAGAAAGCAAACGCTGGTGTCTGCCCGGTGGTTTCATTTTGAAAGACGAACATATTGACGACGCTGCTGTTCGCATTTTGAAGTCTCGCACAGGTCTCGAAAAAATCTACCTCCGCCAGTTTCACGCCTTTGGGAATCCTGCTCGTGACAGAAAGAAGCACGGCTTCAAAGCTCCGGCGGGCGCGAGCAGAAGCTGGTTAATGGATCGGTTTATCACAATCGGATATTGGGCATTGGTCGAATTTTCCAAGGCGACGCCGACACCTGACCAGTTTTCGTCTTCGTGCAAGTGGTGGGACGTTAAATCCATCCCGAAGTTGATACTCGACCACAATGAAATTATCAACGTAGCATTGCAATCATTACGACAACATTTGAACGACTACCCCATAGGTAAGGACCTCCTTCCGGAAAAATTCACGATGCCGGAACTCCAGCGACTTTATGAGACGATTCTCGGCAGAGTTATCGATCGCCGGAACTTTCAAAAGAAAATACTTTCCATGGACATTCTTGACCGGCTGAAGGAACGCAAGTTCGGCGGCGCCCACAAGGCACCATTCCTCTATAGATTCAATCGAAAAAAATATGAATCCGCACTAAAGCAGGGTCTCAAGTTTGGACTTTAAATCGATCAGATTTCTGATCCGGAAAACTGGCATAAAATAAAAAAGCCTCCCGCAAGAGAGGCTTTTTATTTATTGCAATTATTTCTACAGTGTTCGTTTCACTTCGCGCTGCTCGTAACTTTCGATGACGTCACCGACTTTGATGTCGTTGAATCCATCGATACCAATACCGCAGTCGAATCCTGAGCGTACTTCACTTGCGTCATCCTTATGGCGTTTCAGCGAGCCAAGTTTACCCTGATAGGTTACAATGCCGTCACGAATCAGTCGAATCGGATTGCTTCGTTTGATAGATCCATCCGTCACCATACATCCGGCGATCGTTCCGATCTTAGATATCTTGAATACTTCGCGGACTTCCGCGTTGCCTACAATTACCTCTTCAGTTTCAGGTGCAAGCATACCTTCCATCGCCGCCTTCACGTCGTTGATTGCATCGTAGATGATTGAGTACAACCTGATTTCGATTTCCTCATTCTCAGCAAGTCGCTTAGCTGCTGCAGAAGGACGCACCTGGAAGCCGACAATAACGGCATCAGACGCTGATGCAAGTAACACGTCAGATTCTGAAATCTGTCCAACACCACGATGGATGATCGCGACCTGGATTTCCTGAGTGGACAACTTCAGCAGTGAATCGGAAAGTGCTTCCACAGATCCGTCCACGTCACCTTTAACAATTACGTTGAGCTCCTTGAAGCTGCCTATTGCAAGACGACGACCAATCTCGTCGAGTGTAATGTGTTTCTTGGTACGAATGCTTTGCTCACGTAGCAACTGACCACGTTTCGAAGCGAGTTCGCGTGCCTCGCGGTCGGTTTCCATCACGGAAAACTTTTCACCCGCCTGAGGTGCACCGTCAAGGCCGAGTACAACCACCGGTGTTGATGGTCCTGCCTGCGCTACACGTTTACCTGTATCGTCGAACATCGCCTTCACGCGGCCATAGTGTGCACCGGCAAGCATGATATCACCCACCTTGAGCGTACCTGTCTGTACCATCACGGTAGCGACATAACCACGTCCTTTGTCAAGCGACGCCTCTATGATTGATCCAGTTGCGTTTCTGTGCGGGTTGGCTTTCAGGTTAAGGATCTCAGCTTCGAGCAACACTTTCTCAAGGAGTTCGTCGATGCCTTGTCCTGACTTCGCGGAGATTTCCTGACTCTGATATTTACCACCCCATTCCTCAACAAGAATATTGATTTTCGAAAGTGATTCGCGAATCTTGTCGGCGTTAGCGGCGGGCTTGTCAATTTTGTTTATCGCAATGACAATCGGTACACCAGCGACCTGCGCGTGGTTGATTGCTTCCTTCGTCTGAGGCATTACGTCATCGTCAGCTGCTACCACAATGATCGCGATATCTGTAAGCTTTGCACCCCTTGCACGCATGGCGGTGAAGGCTTCGTGACCAGGTGTATCCAGGAATGCAATTTTGTGACCACTCCTCGTTACCACGTCGTACGCACCTATGTGCTGTGTAATTCCTCCAGCTTCCTGAGCCGTTACCTTTGTATTCCTGATATAGTCGAGAAGAGAGGTCTTTCCGTGATCTACGTGACCCATGATCGTTACAATGGGAGCACGCGGTTCCAACGTTGTTTCGTCTTCAACTTCATCCTCGGTTTCAACTTCATCTTCAGCAGATGTGAATTGAACATTGTATCCGAATTCGTCAGTGATTACGGTGATTGCTTCCGCGTCCAGTCTCTGGTTGATCGACACAAACATGCCAAGACCCAGACAGGCGGAGATAACATCGTTAACCGATACGTTCATCAGAGACGCCAGGTCGTTTGCCGAAATGAACTCTGTTACGCGCAGTGTTTTCGATGCTTCCTGATCCTGGAGCATTTGCTGCTCCTGGGCTTCAGAAAACGCCTGACGCTTTTCCCGGCGGTATTTTGCCCCCGAAGTCTTCTTCTGGCTGCCACTTAGTTTCGCCAGCGTAGCGCGTATCTGATCCTGAATCTCCTTTTCAGAAGGTTCTTCTTTTTGAATCTTGGGTTGGAAAGGACCTTTCCCGCGTTGCTGCGTGCCACGTGTACCCTGATTAGGGCGTTGTCCAAACTGCGTTCCGCGTTGACCAGTCTGGTCGCCTGCGGTTTGAATACGTTTTCTCGGTCTCTTGCCCTTAGCATCTTTGGAAAGATCGGAAGATGCTACAGGTGCTTCCTTTTTCTTTTCAACGGGCAGCTCAATCTTGTCAACAACTTTCAATCCCTTCAGCTTGTCTGCCCGTGCCTTGATCAATTCCTGCTCGGGCTGTTGGGTCGTTTCTTTTTCCGTTGATTCAACTTTGGGAGGTGTGGTTTCCTTTACAGGTTTAACCTCAGCAACAGGCTCTTCCTTAGCTTTTGGCTTTTCCGGCGTTTTAGTCTCGGCAGGAGGCTCTGCTTTCGCGGTTTTCTTTTCAAGATCAATCTTGCCTAGCACCTTGATCCCTTCAAGCTTGGGTTTTTCGCGTTCAACTTTTTCGGCACGCGGCTCTTCCCTCACCTTAAGGTCTTTCGAACCGAGGTTCTTGATCATTATGCGTTCTTCATCCTCGATCCGTTTTTTCGCGAGCTCCTTTTCAGATTCGAGCACAATATTATCGGCATGCTTAACGCCAATCGACAATCCCGATGCTTCCAGTTTTTCCGTGGCTGAAGAGGCAAACTCCTTCGACAATATTGCGTATTGCTCAGGTGTAAGCTTGGCATTGGGGTTATTATCAACCTCAAAACCCTTTTTGCCAAGGAAATCCAAAATGGTGTTATGACCCACATTGAGTTTCCTCGCCGCCTGACTCAACCTGATCAATTTTTCTTCCGCCATACTCAAATATGCCTGTTTTTTAAAGACTTTAAAACCCAAATCGCCAACAGGCGAAAATTAACTTACTGTTTACACGTCGAAGGATTTCCTTCTGACTTATTCAAATTCCTTGCGAAGTATGTTCAATACTCCGTCTACGGTTTCCTCTTCCAGGTCGGTTCTTCTTACAAGTTCGTCCCTGTTCAGAGCCAGCACACTCTTGGCTGTATCGAGGCCAATCTTGTTCAGTTCCTCGATTACCCAGCCTTCGATCTCATCTGAGAATTCGTGCAGATCAACGTCCTCCTCTTCTTGTCCATCAGCGAGTTCGCGGAACACGTCAATTTCATAGCCTACCAGACGGCTCGCAAGTTTGATATTGAGCCCGCCTTTTCCGATCGCAAGAGAAACCTGATCCGGCTTCAGATAAACTGAAACCCTTCCGTTTTCCTTGTCCACCTTGATAGAGCTGATTTTTGCCGGACTTAACGCCCGCTGAATGTAAAGCTCGAGGTTCTCAGTATAATTAATAACGTCGATGTTCTCGTTTTGTAACTCCCGCACGATAGCGTGAATTCTTGATCCCTTCATACCAACGCATGCGCCTACGGGATCGATACGGTCGTCATAGGATTCAACCGCGACTTTTGCTCTCTCACCTGGCTCCCGTACGACTTTCTTTATGGTGATCAGGCCGTCGTAGACTTCCGGCACTTCCTGCTCAAAAAGTCGTTCCAGGAAAACTGGCGATGTTCTGGACAGGATGATCTTCGGATTGCCATTCACCATCTCAACCTTATGAACGATCGCTCTTACGTTCTCGCCTTTACGATAACGGTCCTTTTGTATCTGTTCGTTCCGCGGAATTGAAATTTCATTACCCTCCGCATCAATCAGCAATACTTCTTTGCTAAGCAGCTGATATACTTCACCCGTGATGATTTCACCAACGAGGTCCTTGTACTTTTGAAACAGAATATCTTTCTCGAGATCCTTAACTTTTTGAATCAGCGTCTGACGTGCCGTCGTAACAGCGCGTCTGCCGAAGTCCTCGATATAAACCTGCTCGGATACTTCTTCGCCAACTTCGAAATCGGGCTCTATCTTCCTCGCCTCCGACAGGCTGATTTTGTCAAAGTCCCAGATGTCCTCAGAATCGTCATCAACAATTTCACGGAAGCGATAGATCTCGAGATCTCCCTTATCAGCGTTTATGATAATGTCAAAGTTCTCGTCAGATTCGTACTTCTTGCGAATCATATTCCGGAATACATCTTCCAGAATCCGGATCATAGTCGGACGGTCAATGTTCTTTTGCTTCGCAAACTCAGCAAACGACGAAATTAATTCATGTGCATCCATTGGTTTATTGCTGTTCTATTTAAAACTAACTAACACGAAGGCGCGTTCGATCGCATCAAATGCGACCTCATGGCTCTTGGTTTCTTTTTTCTTGCCTGTTCCCGTTTCGCTCACGAGTGTAATTCCCGATTCTCCCACTTGTTCAAGTTTACCTTCGAGAACCGCTCCTGCAGCCGTTACCTTGAGCCGGCGACCAACATTCTTTACATATTGTCTGCGAAACTTCAAGGGTTGGTCAAGGCCAGGCGTGGAAACTTCAAGCATATAGTTTTCCTCACCCAAAACTCCCGAGTCATCAAGTTTTTGGCCCAATGCACGACTAATTGTCGCGCAGTCGTCAATGCTAACTCCGTAATCGCCATCCACGATCACGAGAACCTTTTTGGGACCTTTGCGTGCTGTCACAATAACATCGACCAGGAACTGATGATCGCCTGCAAGGCAGTCAGTCGCCATCCGTTTGATTTCCTCCTCGAGCCCCATTTTGAAAATATGGTATAAACAAAGAGGGGACTTGTCCGTCCCCTCTAAAAATTTAATTTCAGAAACTTGTTGCAAAAGTAGTGCAAAATCACATTTCTGCAAAGGATCAGCAACTAATTATGCTTTTGCCGGATTTGCTGGCTGGTTAGATGTATTCCGGAAGATTCCGCAAATAAACTCCATAGCCACTTTTCTCAAGAGGTTTCGCCAATTCAAGTAGCTGTTCCTTCGTAATGAACCCACCCCGGTAAGCGACTTCTTCAATGCAACCAATCTTTAATCCCTGTCTTTGTTCAATTGTCTGAACAAAGTTGGATGCCTGCATCAGCGAATCAAAGGTGCCTGTATCGAGCCACGCGGTTCCCCTGCTCATGGGCGCCACATGCAACTTGCCCCGTTGAAGGTAAATGTTATTTACGTCGGTAATCTCGAGTTCGCCGCGGGGACTGGGTTTCAGATTTTTTGCGATTGAAACGACTTCGTTATCATAAAAGTAAAGTCCGGGCACCGCATAATTGGATTTTGGTTTCGCCGGCTTTTCTTCAATGGAAATGACTTTCTTGTTCGCGTCAAACTCTACCACTCCGTATCGTTCTGGATCGGTAACGTGATATGCAAACACAACGCCCCCATCAGGTTCGACGTTTTCCTTAAGCAGTTTTCGCATACCAGACCCATAGAAGATATTATCGCCGAGTATCAAAGCTACCTTTTCGTTGCCGATGAATTCCTCCCCGATGATGAATGCCTGCGCGAGGCCTTCCGGTTTTGGTTGTATTGCATAACTAAAAGAGCACCCAAGGGATTTTCCATCACCAAGCAGTTTTTGAAATGCTGGCATATCGTGCGGTGTGCTGATGATCAATATTTCCCTGATACCCGCCATCATCAGTACTGATAATGGGTAATAGATCATTGGCTTATCGTACAGCGGCATGAGTTGCTTGCTGACTGCAAGCGTTAATGGATATAACCTGGTTCCTGATCCGCCCGCAAGTATTATTCCTTTCATTCTTCTTGCATTAAAGGTTACCGCCCCTGATACATATTCTGATAATAGGTAAGGTATGCACCGGAGGTTACATTCTTCAACCACTCCGGGTTCGCGAGGTACCAGTCTACGGTTTTCTCGAGACCAATTTCGAATGTTGTCTCTGGTCGCCAACCCGTTTCTGCGATGAGTTTCGACGGGTCAATCGCATAACGCAAGTCATGGCCCGGGCGATCTTTCACATACGTGATCAGCTTTGCAGAGGTGCCGTCTTCGCGCCCGAGTTTCTTGTCCATGATGTGACAAAGCAGTTTGACCAGGTCAATGTTTTTCCACTCGTTGTTACCGCCGATGTTGTACACCTCACCAACTTTACCCTTGTGGAAGATTGCATCAATAGCGCGTGCATGATCTTCAACATAAAGCCAGTCGCGAATGTTTTCACCCTTTCCGTAAACCGGAAGAGGCTGATTGTTGATGATGTTATTAATCATCAAAGGGATCAGCTTCTCGGGAAAGTGGTATGGCCCGTAGTTGTTGGAGCAACGGCTGATCAAAGTGGGAAAGTGGTAGCTGTTTTGGAAAGCCTGCACAAAGTGATCACTGCTTGCCTTTGATGCGGAATATGGTGACCGCGGGTCAATTGGCGTGGTCTCCGTAAAATAGCCCCCGTGTTCAGCAGAGCCGTATACCTCATCCGTTGAGAT
>JAEZDW010000346.1 GCA_023417955.1 Bacteroidota bacterium | reverse complement strand
CCCATTCTTTTCAGAAACAATCGCGACGGTACTTTTTCAAATGTGTCTGAAGATGCGGGGCTGACAGGAAAGGCATTTGCCATGGGCGCTAATTTCGGTGATATCGATAACGATGGTTACCTCGACTTTTACCTGGGAACAGGGAATCCGGAACTGGAATCAGTTGTACCCAATAAACTTTATTACAATCGGCAGGGAGAGAAGTTTAGCGATGTTACTACGGCGGCACGCGTTGGCCACTTGCAAAAGGGGCATGCAATTTCGTTTGCCGACCTGGATAATGACGGCGATCAGGATATTTATATCGAAATGGGCGGCGCCTATAAGGGCGATGCTTTTCACAGCGCGTTCTATGTAAATCCCGGACAGGATACACGCAATAATTGGATTTCTCTGGAACTGGTTGGTACGAAGGCAAACCGGAACGGCGTTGGAGCGCGGATCAAAATCACCGTTAGGGAAGATGATGAAGTACGTCACATCTACAGGGACGTAAATTCAGGGGGAAGTTTCGGGGCGTCGCCGCTTAGAAAGGAGATAGGGATCGGAAAGGCTTCATTGATCGATGAGATTGAAGTTCAATGGCATCCCGGTGGTAAGCAGGTTTTCCGTCAGGTCATGCCCAATAGGTTTCTCAGAATCCGTGAGAACGACGATACGGTTGAGGAAATTGAATTGAAGAAACTACACTTCAAAAAAGATATTAATCCCGGCCATCATCACCATAGTATGTGGCAGGGCAAAAAACACTGGTCATCTCATAGTGACCTGAGTTGTAATCTGGTTTTTTGGTTGAGAAAGGATGGTGAAGATTACCCGATAAAATCGGGAGTTCACCTCCTTTCTCTTTGGTTGCCAAAACGAGATGTATAACAAAGTAAAAAGTATATAAAAACAGTAACCCCTAAATGAAAGCAAGACAAATTCCCCTGGCGATTTTCGTAGTAGTGTGTGCCGTAGTTGGTGTTCAGGCGCAGGATAGCATGATTGCTCCGTCTGGATTTGATGTCGCCCGGGAAAAAATCCCGCACGGGAAAATTGACACAATTCAGTACGCGTCTAAAACAGTTGGAACAAAAAGAAAAGCACTCGTCTACACGCCCCCTGGTTTTAGCAAGAGCAAAAAGTATCCTGTCTTGTATCTTCTCCATGGAATTGGAGGCGACGAGAAGGAGTGGCTCAAAGGCGGTAACCCGCAGGTAATATTCGATAACCTGTATGCCGATAAGAAAATGCAGCCAATGATCGTGGTTATGCCGAATGGCCGCGCCACGAAAGATGACCGCGCGATCGGGAATATTTTTGACAGTGCAAAGGTTCAGGCATTTGCCACGTTCGAAAAAGACCTTATCAATGACCTGATTCCGTTCATTGAGAAAAAATACCCCGTACTCAAAGACCGTGAACATCGGGCAATTGCCGGACTGTCGATGGGTGGGGGACAATCCCTGAACTTTGGACTCGGCAATCTCGACAAGTTTGCCTGGGTTGGCGGATTTTCTTCAGCACCAAATACGAAGCGTCCTGAAGTTCTGGTGCCTGATCCGGAACTGGCAAAGAGTAAACTAAAGCTTTTATGGATTTCCTGCGGAGATGCTGATGGATTGATTCAATTCAGCAAACGCACGCATGACTACCTGTATGCTAAAGGAGTGCCACATGTTTATTACGTGGAACCTGGTGGTCACGATTTCAAGGTCTGGAAGAATGATTTGTACATGTATTCGCAAATGCTTTTCAGACAACTTGATCCCACCAGCTTCTCTTCTATCACTGTTTTGGGTTCTCCGGCATCCACGAATGTGAGGTCTTCAAATTATCCGCAGATACTTCCCGACAACCGTGTAGTTTTTCGAATCAAGGCCCCGGAGGCTCAAAAAGTAGAAATCGATCTGGGCAGGAAATATCCTATGACGAAGGATGCAGAGGGATTCTGGACTGTTACAACGGATACGATAAGCGAAGGTATTCACTATTATTCGTTGATTATCGATGGGGTAGCTCTGGCTGATCCCGCCAGTGAAACTTTCTATGGCATGGGAAGGATGGCCTCAGGTATCGAGATCCCGTCAAGAAACGGTGAGTTCTATGCCCTGCGCGACGTACCACACGGAGAAATCCGGATGAAGCGGTATTACTCAAAAGTATTCAACGATTGGAGAAGGTTTTATGTGTATACACCCGCAGAGTACGACCAGAATCCCAACAAGAAATATCCGGTTCTGTATCTGCTGCATGGTGGTGGTGAAGACGAGAGGGGTTGGGGTACACAGGGGCTCACTGATTTGATATTGGATAACCTCATCGCAGATGGCAAGGCTGTGCCTATGCTGATAGTTATGATGGACGGAAACACCGGCGGTGGTGGCCTCCGTTCATTCGGGGACCGTTCCCTGCAGGTTTTCGAGAACGAATTAACACAAGTTGTAATCCCCCTTGTCGAAGATACCTACCGTGCGGATAGCGCACCCGGTAAACGCGCCCTGGCCGGATTATCAATGGGTGGCTTGCAGACGCTCCACGCTGGTGTAAAAAATCACAATATGTTTTCTTACCTGGGCGTGTTCAGCTCGGGTTGGTTCGCTAACAACACCACACTGTCGGGTCCTCAGTATGCATTTATGAAGGACAATGCGGATGCCATTAATCGGGATATTAAGCTATTCTGGATTGCCATGGGTGGAAAAGAAGACATTGCTCACGAGAACTGCCGTGTCATGATGCAGAAATTTGACGAGATGGGTATCAAATATCAATACAGTGAATATCCCGGAGGCCACACGTGGCCGGTGTGGAGAAATAACCTGTACAAGTTTGCACCCCTTCTCTTCAAGTAGAGTTGAAGACTATTTGAAAGATTCAGTCCTGAAAGTCGAGGTATCTGAAACATATATGAGAGGTAAGACGGAAGTGACCATTAAAGACATCGCAAAGAAAGTGAACCTTTCGCCATCAACGGTGAGCAGGGCGCTTAGTGGTTCCCGTCATGTTGATGATAAAACGCGCTCGAAGATTTCTGAAGTAGCCAACCACCTTGGTTACCGCAAGACACCAAATACTGCACTGACGCGATCCCGCGAAGGTCAGCAACTTGGTGTGGTGGTCACTCACCTCAATATACCGTTCACTTCTAATGTGGTTACCGGTGTGGAGTCGATCGCGACGGCGATGGGGTTTAATGCGACCCTCAATCAATCGTTAAACAAACCCGAGGTTCGGAGCGACATTCCGCGAAGGCTTCGTCGTCAGAACGTTGACGGCATTCTTGTGGCATCTGTTTATCACCAGGAACACGAAGGTCTTAACGAACTTATAAAACTTAATAAACCTGTTATCGTGCTTGAGGCGTCTTCGTTGCTGCCTACGAGTTCCAGAAAGAAGGTAGACGACTATCAGAATGCCTATGAACTCACGTCACATCTCATCGACGCGGGGTGTCGGAGGATAACGTGTATCTCTGTTGACGTAACAGGAATGAACCATGGTAATTTTATTCGCGGATACCAGGATTCCCTTAACGACCACAATATCGTGGAAACGGAAAAGGTAATCGTCAACAGCGCAGAATCAAGGGATGCATGGCCCGAAGTATGTCAGGCATTGGCTTCGGTAACCATCGGAGACGGTATGATCTTCTCGAACAGCACGATTATTGGTGTAGCATTCAGACCTGCTGAATTCTCAAGATCGGCCGACGTGATCTCCGTGACCTGCCGTAAGGGCAGCGTTTCGATGCAAACAAAAACCCAGGTGGAATTGGGAAAGCTTGCGGCTGCCATACTGATCTGCGCAACTCAACGAGAAAGCCATACGGCGTTCATGAAACAACATATCAAAAGAACTGTTCAGACACCTTGAAACAGATATTCCAATAACTAATCAAATCATTGAAAGAACTATAAAATCAGACAAGCCCATGAATATCAGAAAGACATCAATTGTCGTTTTCATTGGATTATTGTTTTCCACCCTGGCGTTCAACACCCACGGGCAGGCAAAACGAAAATCCACAAACAATGGCCCCGCGTTCTTATCCGCAACGTATCAGGGACAAGATGACATCTATAAGAACAACCCACTTGGTCCGGATGAGTTCTACAATCCGATCCTCCAGGGATGTTATCCCGATCCGGCGATCACACGCAAAGGGGATGATTATTACCTCGTGTGTTCGTCATTTGCCATGTTTCCGGGCGTGCCCATCTTTCATTCAAAGGACCTCGTAAACTGGACACAAATTGGCCACGTACTTGACAGGACTTCCCAACTCGATGTTCATGACACTGGAATCAGCGCCGGGGTTTATGCTCCGGGGATCACATACAATGCGAATAACGATACGTTTTACATGATCACCACTGCATTTGCAGGTGGTCTCGGTAATTTCGTTGTTAAGACTAAAGATCCAGCCAAAGGATGGAGCGAGCCGATCAAGCTCGGCTTCCAGGGTATCGACCCATCTATCTTTTTCGATGAGGATGGTAAAGGGTATGTGGTACACAACGACGCTCCGGACGAAGGCAAAGAGCTTTACCGTGGACATCGCGTCATCAAGATCTGGGAATACGATGTGGCGAATGATAAGGTGGTCCCCGGCTCAGACAAGATCATCGTCGACGGTGGTGTTGATATCAAGCAGAAGCCAATTTGGATTGAAGCTCCGCATATCTATAAAAAGAACGGACGCTACTACCTGATGTGCGCCGAAGGTGGAACCGCAGGATGGCATAGCGAGGTTATTTTCACAAGCGATAGCCCGAAAGGTCCTTATACGCCCGCACCTTCCAATCCGATACTCACCCAGCGTTACCTTCCGAAGGATCGCCAAAATAAGGTAGACTGGGCAGGCCATGCCGATATTGTATTAGGTCCGGATAACAAGTACTATGGTGTGTTCCTCGCTATCAGACCAAACGAAAAGGGACGCGTAAACATAGGTCGCGAAACGTTTATCCTGCCCGTTGACTGGTCGGGCGACTATCCGGTTTTTGAGAACGGACTGATACCAATGACGCCAAAGTTAAAGGTGCCTAAGGGTGTCGAGAACAAGACAGGGAAGGAAGGTTTCTTTCCGAATGGAAACTTCACCTTCACGGACGATTTCAAATCCGAAAAGCTCGACTATCGCTGGATCGGACTTCGCGGTCCGCGTGAGGCTTTTGCGACTGCAACGAAAAACGGCCTGGCCATAAAACCATTTGCAGCTGGCATAAAAGAGGTGAAGCCCACATCAACCCTGTTCTATCGTCAGCAGCATAATAGTTTTTCATTCGAGACTACATTAAGCTACAAGCCTGCATCTGACAAGGACCTTGCCGGACTGGTAGCCTTGCAAAGCGAGGCATTTAACTATGTGTTTGGCCTTACGCGCAAAGGGCAGGAGTACTTCGTCGTGTTACAGCGCAACGAGCGCAAGAATCGCGAGCAGTCAGTCATCACCTCCACAGTAGTTGCAAGCAGTAAAGTCGACGCTGCAAAACCGATTCGCCTGAAGATTGAGGCTAAAGGGGATGTATATACGTTCAGCCACGCCGTTGGTGACGGTGATTTTGTTGGCGCTCAGACGGTTTCGGGTGATATTCTCTCCACAGACGTCGCCGGCGGATTTACAGGCGCGTTGTTGGGATTGTATGCGACGTCTGCAAATGACGCCCTGCCACAGTAGACTAAGACACTAAACCTCAATATTCTCCCTAGCCACATCCCCCCGGATGTGGCTTTTTTTTTGTTTACGGACCAACGTATCCAGCTCTCTCCGGGTGCATGTTTTAATCCGGATCAGACACACTGCACATGGGAAAGTGCTGTATGTGTGAAGTTTACACTTTGGTGATACGATTTCCCCGAAGAACGAAGAGTTGTTCAATTTCGCGTCTTTTCTGGCATGACGATTTATATCCAACGTCAGGCTATGCGCGACTGTGTGTAAAAGAAACACAATGCATAATCAGTTGATCTATAGCTGGTTGATTGCCTTACCGGTGATTATGCTTTTGGTGTGATGAACGGTAATGTTACAAAAGCAAGTACCCCGGACGTTAGAGTTGTTCAAAATCCAACATGGGGGTAAGTCCGGTTTCCGGCCGCGAAAACGATTTTATGCCCGCAGATCAAAATTGATATCTCCACAACGGTGGGGCTGGGGTCAGGGCGTTGTTCTTGCGTGTTATGACATTTATCTTGGCCTCCTGAGAAAATAACAAACGATTGTGTCAAGGTTTGATG
>JAEZDW010000266.1 GCA_023417955.1 Bacteroidota bacterium | reverse complement strand
CTTGAGAAACATCCACTTTGGGATTAAGTAAGTTGTGTGTGCCGTTTTACAAGAAAAGAAACGATTCTGAACGATTATTTTGTCCATATTCGTCCTAAATAGGCCAATTGACAACACTGATTATCATATTGCCCCTGATTCTGCTATACATGGTAGCCGGTGTGTATGCAGAACGCAAAATAGCCGGCTTTATTCAGGATCGGCTCGGTCCGATGGAAGTCGGACCTTATGGCCTTCTGCAAATGTTTGCAGACCTGCTTAAGCTCCTTCAAAAGGAAGATATCATCGCATCCGGTGCTGATCGACCTCTTTTTCGCGTCGCGCCGGCTGTAATATTCATCGCTGTTCTTACCGGATTTTCCGTACTACCGTTAGCTCCGGGCTGGTCCGGTGCAGATGTAAGCTCTGCGGTATTTCTCTTGCTCGCAGTAGTTTCACTTGATGTCATCGGAATCATCATTGCAGGCTGGAGCTCGAATAACAAGTACAGCATGCTCGGAACGATGCGTTCCGCGGCACAGATCATTTCTTATGAAGTACCCTTGGGACTTTCCGTTCTGGCCGTGTGCATGGTTAGCGGAACACTCAGCCTTCAGGAAATGTCGTACCAGCAAAGCCACCTTTCGGCAAGCCCCCAGTATTTCATGGACATCTCATCATGGGGTGACCTTCGAAACGTAGGCGGCTTCCTGATGTGGAATGTTTTTAAATACCCTGTTCTCTTTTTTGGTTGGTTGATTTTTTTTATTGCGTCTCTGGCAGAATGCAATAGAGCGCCTTTTGACCTGCCGGAAGCGGAATCGGAAATCGTAGCAGGATATCAAACAGAATATTCAGGATTTCAATGGGCATTTCTCATGCTGGCGGAATACGCAATGATGCTGCTGGTGAGTATCCTGGGCGCCGTGCTCTTCTTCGGAGCCTGGGCGACACCCCTGCCCAATCTTGGTCCACTTGCTCTTGCCGACTGGACGACCGGAACTCCCGGTACGTGGACGGCCATCGTATGGGGAATATTCTGGTTGATGGTCAAGGCACTGTTCTTCGTAGGGATGCAGATGTGGGTGCGGTGGACTTACCCCCGGCTAAGAATTGATCAATTGATGAACCTCTCGTGGAAATACTTAACTCCATTTGCGTTACTTCTCGTCATCATATGCGGCGTTTTAAAAATCATTTTTGTCTGATTGCTGTGGCTCCATTCCGTTGCTTGCTGATCCTGTGTCTCATGACGGGTTCGATGATCTCTTCTGGCCAGTCCAGAATTGACAGCCTCGAAACACAATTGAAAGGCAGGCTCAGCGACAGCGATCGTATCAACACCCTGTTAAAACTTTCACAGGAATACGAATACGTTGATATAAGAAAGAGTAGATCACTGACGGAAGAAGCAATCGAGATATCCGAAAAGAAATCATACGCACCAGGTGTTGTTGATGCCCACCAAAGTATGGGGTCGATATATCGTGTCAGCGGAAACTATGAAGCAGCCCTTCTTGAAGATAATAAATCCCTCGAAGCAAGTCTGAAATTGAACGATAGTCTGCGCATCGCAAGAACGTACAACAACGTTGCGCATGACTACTATGACATGGGAGAGTTCGATGAGGCGTATCACTACTTTGTCAAATCGTACCGGTATAGTTCGGCGCTTGGGGATTCGCTCCTCGTCGCAATTGCCCTTCACAACATTGGAAGAGTTTTCAAGGAACTGGGACAATACGACCATGCGAAGCAGCATCTTAAAGTTTCGCGCGCTCTCAGTGCGAAAATCAACGATCGTGAAGGCGAACCATATTCGCTGTCGGAACTGGGTGACATCATGCTGCGCGAGGCAAAATACGATTCGGCGTTATCAACCTTGCTGGAAACAATTCGTCTAAGCAAAGAACTTAAGCTGCGTGTGCTGCTTCCGGAAACGATGATCAACATCGCACGGATACATGTAATCCGTAAGGAGTTCCCGAAAGCACTCGCGTATTATGATTCTGCGTACTCCCTTTACGAGGCACCCAAGGATCGCTTTGGAATAGCCGAAGTAAACCTTGGTCGAGGGCTCGTATATCTGAGCATGAAACAGTACGATGAAGCACTCTCTTACATCAGCAGCAGCCTGAAAGATGCGCGTTCCCTGCACGCGCGCGTACTTGAACTGGACTGTTTCAAACACCTTTCCGCACTTTGGGAAGAACGCGGGGAATACAAGAAAGCACTTGAATACTTTAAGTTATATGAACAGGCGGAAGACACTGTATTCAGTACGGATAAACAATCCAAACTCCTGAGATATCAGGTTCAGTTTGAAACCGAGTCCAAAGATTCTGAAATCGCGAAGCTGAGCCTCCAGCATACACTCCAGAAAAGTGAAATCCGTAAGAGTGAATTCGTTCGGAACATTCTTGTCGTGGTAATGGCCCTCAGTGGAATACTGCTCATCACTGTCTATCGCAGCGGTCAGCGCCGAAGAAAAATCAACCACCTGCTGCTGCAGCATCAGGAGGAAATGGAGAAAAGAAGTGAAGAACTTGCCAAGCTGAACCAGGTAAAGGACAAATTCTTCTCTATTATTTCGCACGATCTGCGGTCTCCAATTAACGCATTGTCGGGACTCCTCGACCTGCTTGACAAAGGTGCGATAGAACCACACGAGCTACCTGTCCATATCAGAGAATTGCGCACGCGTTTCAACCACACAAGAACGCTGCTCAACAACCTCCTTGACTGGACGCTGCTTCAGATGGATAAGTTGAATCTCCAGGCAGGAAAGATCGATGTTCACAAGATTGTGGACGAGAACATTCAGCTTCTCAGCTCCGTGCCGGGTAAAGAGATTCGCATGATCAACAACATACCTGATCCTGCGATTGCTTTTGGTGACTCCAATACCGTGAACCTGGTGATCCGGAACCTTATCACCAACGCGATCAAATTTACCAATGACGGTGGCGAAGTCCTTATTGGCGGGGAAGAGAAAGAAAACGAATGGCTTATTTCCGTTCGCGATAATGGCATCGGCATGAAGCCCGAAGTGCTCCGGATTCTATTCGACAAGACAGCTCCTTATACCACACGTGGAACTGCCAACGAGAAGGGTACCGGACTTGGCCTGATCCTCTGTAAAGAATTTGTCGAGAAAAACGGCGGCCGTATCTGGGTTGAAAGCACGGAGGGCAGTGGAAGTACATTCTACTTTACGCTTCCCAAGGAAAAGAGTGACGACGTGATTTCTTTCTAATTTTAGTTGTAAAGGCTTTCGCTGATCCTTTTCTGTCCTATTTTTGTTCAGCCAAGAATGGAAGGAAAAGGGTTTACATACTGGCATAACATCGGAATAGCGACTAAATCGTTATGGATTGGTTTGAAGATCACCCTTCGACACCTGTTTTCCGCATTCAAGAGTCGCCAACCTGTTCTGATTTCCGAATCCAACTATTTCAATAAGACCGAGGGTATTAATACAGTCCGTTATCCCCACGAAATGCAGCCCATACCGGATAATGGAAGGTACCGGCTTCATAATGAAATTGACGACTGTATCGTTTGCGACAAGTGCGCGAAAATCTGTCCGGTCGACTGCATCACTATAGAACCCGTAAGGGCGGTCGCTGAAATCGGCAAAACTTCTGACGGGACGTCCAAGCGGATTTACGCCGCAAAATTTGACATTGATATGGGCAAGTGCTGCTTCTGCGGACTTTGTACAACGGTATGCCCAACGGAATGCCTTACGATGACAAAAGTTTATGACTTCAGCGTATTCGACATGATGGAACATAACTTTGCATTTGCCGAAATGACGGAAACGGAGATTTCTGAAAAGAAAGCTGAGTTCGAGGCATTTCAGAAGGCGAAACAGCAGACAAAGCCGGCTCCTGCCGCTGAAACTGGTGAAAGCAAGCCGACGCCACCGCGACCCGCCGGGGCGAAACCCGTCTTCAAGCCAAAAATCAAACCGCCCGGACCTCCGTCATCATGAGCCTATATCTGATAACGCTTTACTTTTTCATCGCGCTTGCCGCACTGTCGGCAATCGGTGTATTGTTAAGCCGGAACGTAATGTACGCGGCCTTGCTCCTGATCGTCTGCCTTTTGTCTGTGGCCGCCCTTTATGTTGTGATGTTTGCCGAGTTTGTAGCGGTTACGCAGATACTTGTTTACGCCGGGGGTGTTCTGGTTGTCATCATTTTCGGCATCATGCTTACAGCACGGTTATCAAACCAGCCTTTGCGCGTTGGTCATACAAACATATTTAGTGGCATTTTGATATCAGTGTGTCTCTTTGGTGTGATGACGAAGCTTATCTCAGGCTTCTCCCTTTCCGCATCGAAGATGCCCGAAGAAACTCCTCAAAACATATCAGCGATTGGTGTTTCTTTTCTTACCGATTATGTGCTCGTATTTGAGGTGTCCGGGCTCTTGCTGCTGATTGCACTCATTGGTGCTGCAGTAATCGCTTCACATAAACCTGACGGCGCCAAATGATGTCGCTAAACCTCATGCTTCTACTGGCGGCCTTGTTGTTCTCAACCGGCCTCGGGGTTGTTATTACAAAACGAAACAATATCATGGTGCTGCTTGGAATTGAGCTGATGCTCAACGCTTCCAATATCAACCTCGTTGCCTTTAACCGTATATATGCCGACAAGCTTGATGGCCAGGTATTCGCACTGTTTGTGATTGTAGTCGCCGTATGTGAGGCCGCGGTAGGACTTGCCATCATTTTGAGCGTTTACCGTAACTACCTGACCGCTGTCACAGATCAGGTCGACGAACTAAAAGAAAAATAAACCGCCAGATGCAAACGCCGTACTCCCCACTGTTTGAAATCAGCCTTGCGGTGTGTGTAGGACTACCGTTGGTTTCGTTTCTGCTGAGTCTGCTGTTCTCAGAACGCTATTCATGGATCATGGGGCTGCTGGCACCTTTCCTTCTTTTGCTTTCATGCATTGGCTCTGTTCTGATTTTCTCAGAAGCGTGGACCGGACCGAACTATGAAGCTCACGTAAACTGGTTCAACATAGGCAATCTGGAATTTCAGGTTGGAATAAATCTCGACAACAATGCAGCGGTGATGATGCTCGTGGTCACACTCATTTCCTTTCTGGTACATCTCTTCAGTACCGGATATATGGCAGGGGACCCCGGCGAAAAGCGTTACTTCGGTATGCTCGGTCTTTTTACATTTGCTATGCAAGGTGTCGTGCTTGCCGACAACCTTCTTCTGATCTTCGTCTTCTGGGAACTGGTAGGTTTTTCATCGTATATGCTCATAGGTCATTGGCGTCACAAACCATCGGCGGCATCGGCGGCGACAAAAGCATTTCTGCTCAACAGAATCGGCGACATTGGCTTCATCATTGCGATATTGATCATATGGCGAACTGCCGATACCCTGTCGGTTAGCTCCCTCGCTGAATCCAACATTTCGTGGAGCGTATTCGCAGGTCTTTGCATCCTTGCAGGGGTTATGGGCAAGTCCGCGCAGTTCCCGTTATTTACGTGGCTCCCTGATGCTATGGAGGGTCCTACTCCCGTAAGCGCACTCATTCACGCGGCTACAATGGTTGCCGCAGGCGTCTACCTGCTGGCACGCGTCTTCTTCCTTTTTTCTCCAGAGGCACTGGCTGTTGTTGCTGTAACGGGAATCATCACCGCTGTTCTTGGTGCAGGTGCCGCACTCGTACAGAATGACATAAAAAAGATTCTCGCCTACTCTACCATATCACAACTCGGGCTTATGGTCACCGCCGTAGGGGCAGGTGCGCCAGGTGCTGCGATGCTTCATCTTTTCGCACATGCTTTCTTCAAAGCGTGCCTCTTTCTGTGCGCAGGATCGATTATCCATGTCCTGCATCAGGCCCAACGTCAGTCGAGTGTTCATTTCGATGTACAGGATATAAGAAACCTCGGCGGCCTCCGGAAGAAACTTCCGTTCACCTTTTTCGCAACCATCGTTAGCGGCGCATCGTTGGCTGGACTTCCCCTGCTCTCGGGATTTCTTTCGAAGGAAGCGATTCTTTCATCAATTAATCTTTGGAGAGGCGACACGCTTAGCGGCAGGTGGATCGTATTTGCGCTGGCGTTTATCGTTTCCTTCCTGACTGTCGCTTATGTGTTCAGGCTTATTTACAAAGTCTTTTTCGGGCAGGAATCTGCAACCCGATTCCTCCCTGTCTCGGAGCCGCCTCCCGTAATGCGTGCACCCGTTGCGTTACTCGCAGTTGCGTCGTTGTGGCCCATTATTTCCATAAACCCTTTCCACCCGGATGGATGGTTTTATGCCCCTGCACACGAAAGTTCAACCACTTTCATTATTGTTTCTACGCTTTGGGTTTTGGCAGCTCTTGGACTTGCTATCCTGTTCTTCAGTAGCGGAAGGAACATACATTCGCGGTCCCTTTATGAAACGTTTTATATTAACCGGTTTTACCAATGGGCTTTCGTTAACCCGGTTCTGGTGCTGGCACGTGTGGCAGAGTCGACAGACCGAAAAGTGATTGACCGGTTCCTTCACGGGATCGCCTACACTCAAGTGATCACCGCTCATCTCGTCGGATGGTTCGATAGCTTTATCATAGACGGTATCGTAAACGGTGTCGCTTCGCTTTCGCGTTTCACAGGCTCTATTGCGCGTTCGTTCATCGGCGGAAAAATTCAGCTTTATATCTTTTGGGCCCTCTTTACTGTTATTATTTTTCTAATTTGGTCGCTTATTTAGGAACCCTTCAACCGCTTCTGACGCAATAAGTAAATGCAGCATTATCTGATCTCCTTACTTATCTTCACGCCTCTCGTAGCGGCTATAGCAGCCATCCTGATTCCTTCAAAATTCGAGTCTCCGTTTCGCTACCTCACGTTAGTTGTTAACGGGCTTCAAGTATCCCTGTTCATTTACGCACTTACGCTTTACACTCCCGGCGAGGCCTTTCAATTTGTTGAACAAAAGCCCTGGATAACTCTTGATCTGGGGACGTGGGGCGTATTAAAGGCAGAGTACTTTGTTGCCGTCGATGGCCTGAGCTTCCCCCTGGTAGGTCTTTCTGTTTTTGTACTTCTTCTTTCGACAATCTCATCGTGGACCATCAGGACAAGTGTCAAAGGTTATTTCATCCTGATGCTTGTTCTGAACGCGGCTATAATCGGAACGTTCACGGCGCTCGATATGCTACTCTTCTACCTCTGCTTCGAGTTCATGCTCCTGCCCATGTTCTTCCTCATCGCGATCTGGGGCGGCGCACGTCGTGAGTACGCATCGATCAAATTTTTCCTCTACACCTTGTTAGGATCGGTGTTGATACTTATCGTGATGATCGCGTTGTACCTTTCTGTGAGTGAACCTTCCGGCACGAACGTCCTGGTACACAGTTTCAATATGTTGAACATGGCCGAGCCGTCGCATTTTATTTCAAATGCGATACTTGACCCAAATAACAGCTGGCAAATTGGTTGGTTTAATGCGAGACAGTGGGCGTTTCTCTTTCTGTTTCTCGGTTTCGCCATCAAACTTCCTGCGGTCCCTTTGCATACGTGGCTACCCGATGCGCACGTTGAAGCACCCACACCTGTGTCAGTGATCCTCGCAGCGATACTGCTAAAGATCGGTGGCTATGGTCTCGCACGCATCGCATTCCCGATTTTCCCTGAAGCCGCGATGCACTTCAGTACGTTTGTTGCCGTTGTCGGCGTGGTATCCATAATTTACGGAGGACTCAATGCAATGGCAAGCAAAGACCTCAAGCGACTGATCGCCTATTCCTCGGTGTCGCACATGGGCTTCGTTTTACTTGGTCTTGCTTCGCTTACTCCGGAAGGCGTAACAGGTGCAGTCTTCCAAATGATAAGCCACGGTTTGATCTCCGCGATGCTCTTCCTCATTGCCGGAGTACTTTACGATCGCACGCATAACAGAACAATCGCATACTATTCCGGTTTGTCCGCGAAGATGAAATCCTATACAGCGTTTGTATTGGTTGCTTTCTTCGCTTCTATGGGGCTTCCCGGGTTTTCGGGATTTATGGCAGAGATTCTCGTTTTCCTTGGGGCGTTCAAGGCACCCTCGTCCAACGGATTACTACACGAAAGCCTTGCTATCATTGCAACGGGTGGGCTGGTGCTTGGAGCGGCCTACTACCTGTGGACGTTGCAACGCATGTTCTTCGGTCCACTTGATGTCAAAGGTCAGGTGGATGTAAGCCAGCTTACCGATCTCGGCAGACGCGAATGGTTGATGCTTGTGCCCCTTTCCGTCGCTACACTTTGTTTTGGAATCTTTCCGCAATTGTTGATCCGATATCTTGATCCGTTCTCGCGGACGCTCACGGATCTGGTACTCGTCACCGGTAGAAGTCTAAACCTGATACCCTGATGGTGAACCAGCCGCTACGGGATACGCTCGAGTCAATCCAAATGAGTGTGGCCGGCATGGCTTCCGAAGCTGTGCTGTTAGCTGGTATTCTGATGATTATTATTGCCGGCCTGATTTGGAAGCAACACGCCACTGTTTTTCACGCAGCTGCATTAATCTTCCTCGCAATAACTGCGTTCATTGATCTCGGATCGTGGAACAACGAACCCAACACTTACTTCAGCGGATCGATCAGGTCTGATGGCTTCGCAAAGTTTTTGCATTTGCTGTTCGACTTTTCCGGAATGCTAACCGTCATCATGAGCATGACAGCAACGCGACGGCAACCACGCCTCGCGGAATACTATACGATGATCTTGTCGGTAATTCTTGGTGCGCGACTCCTCGTAATGAGTGAAAACCTGGTTATCGCGTTTGTTTCTCTTGAAATCATCTCCATCGCATCCTACATTCTTACAGGATTCGCATTCACGAAAAAGGCAACTGAAGGAAGCTTTAAGTATTTCGTGTTTGGTTCAACTGCCTCCGCTGTGATGTTGTATGGCTTTTCATTTCTTTATGGAATTACCGGTACGGTTCAATTCACGTCAATTGAATTTCTTCAGGGAATAAGCGACCATGGCGACACTCTGATTCTGGTGGCGTCGACACTGGCACTGGCCGGCTTCCTGTATAAAATTGCTGCAGTTCCCATGCATCCATGGGCTCCGGACGTGTACGAGTCCGCCTCAATGCCAGTCGTTGCATTGTTCTCGATAGTACCAAAACTCGCCGGGCTGGGTATACTAACGCGATTTTTGGTGATCATGAATTTCCATGGAAAGCCCGACTGGCAGCTTATCCTTTCTGTCATAATCCTTGCCACGCTGACGGTAG
The DNA here is from genome assembly GCA_023417955.1 of Bacteroidota bacterium. Lineage (GTDB taxonomy): Bacteria > Bacteroidota > Bacteroidia > Cytophagales > Cyclobacteriaceae > Ohtaekwangia. The sequence goes on along the minus strand of JAEZDW010000266.1, from coordinate 784 downwards.
GCAACTTCTCGGCGCTCTGGCAAAAGAACGTAAAGCGACTCATGGCGTACTCTTCCATTGCCCAGTCGGCCTTCCTGCTCGTGGCACTTGTCACGTTTGACGCACGCGGTTTTCAGTACATGCTATTTTATGCCGCGGTATACGTGATTCTGAATTTCCTGGTGTTCATCAAACTACAGTACTTTGAAGAAAACGGAGCGACAACGATTGCGGAGTACAGTGGCGCGGGAAAAGCCGCGGTTTGGTCATCACTTTGTCTACTTGTCGGCATGATTGGTCTCACAGGTCTGCCTCCTACCGCCGGCTTTACGGGAAAAGTGTTTATTTTCTCTGCATTGTGGGAGGCATACGCCCTGTCCGGAAAAACGGTATTGCTTTGGGTGCTGGTGTTTGGATTACTAAACACCGTGGTTTCGCTCTTCTACTACCTTCGCCTGCCGTATTATGCGTTCGTTCGTCCGGCGGCAACCGGTTGGTCATCAAATAAATCGTTTATACAAAATTTTTTGGGCGCAATTTTGGTTCTATTCGTACTCCTCCTGTTCTTCAGTCCAGGTTTGTTGATGGGATGGATTAATAAAATTACCTTTGCGTACTAGAGCTGACAGTTTTCGGAAAATCACGGTACTGTTGCCGGAAGCTGTTCGAACCAGGAACCAAACATGAGTGACCAGATTCTGCATGAATGCGGTATCGCAATGATCCGCCTGCGAAAACCCCTCAGCTACTACATCGAAAAGTATGGCCCTACCTACGCCATGAATAAGATGTACATCCTAATGGA
>JAEZDW010000249.1 GCA_023417955.1 Bacteroidota bacterium | reverse complement strand
TTACTAAAGAAGAACGACAGGTTCGGCGCGAATGCATCGATGTGCATACCGCGGCTGAGATAGTACTCAACATAGGTAAAACCGTTGGCCAGTGTAAAGGCTAACTGCGTGATCGGATTGGCTCCCGCTTCGGCAATGTGGTATCCTGAGATCGATACAGAATAAAAATTGCGTACGTTATTGTCGATGAAGTACTGTTGCACATCACCCATCAACCGCAGCGCAAATTCTGTCGAGAAGATGCACGTATTTTGCGCCTGGTCTTCTTTCAGGATGTCGGCCTGAACCGTGCCTCGTACCTGTGAAAGCGTTGAGGCTTTTATTCTCTCGTAAACTTCAGCAGGAAGAACCTGGTCGCCGGTAACCCCCAGCAGCATCAGTCCCAGGCCGTTGTTGCCCTTCGGAAGCGTCCCCTGATAGGCAGGGCGTTCACCCTTACCGTTGTAGATTTGCTCGATCTTCGCGCGGACTTCGTTCTCGAGACCATTCTCGAGAATATACTTCTCACATTGTTGGTCTATAGCTGCATTCATGAAGTACGCGAGTAGCATGGGTGCCGGCCCGTTTATGGTCATCGACACCGACGTGCGCGGGTCGGCGAGATCAAAACCGCTGTATAGTTTTTTCGCATCGTCAAGACAGCAGATGCTTACACCGGAGTTGCCTATCTTGCCGTAGATGTCGGGGCGATAGTCAGGATCGTTGCCATATAGCGTAACTGAATCAAACGCAGTAGAAAGACGCTTTGCCGGCATAGCCATACTCACATAGTGAAATCGTCGGTTTGTTCGTTCCGGACCACCTTCGCCTGCGAACATGCGTGTAGGGTCTTCGCCTTCGCGTTTGAAAGGATAGATACCCGCTGTGTATGGAAATTCGCCCGGGACGTTCTCCTGTAAGGACCAGCGCAGCAGTTCACCCCAGGCTTCGTACCGCGGCAGTGATACTTTTGGAATCTCTACATGCGACAGTGACTCTGTATGTGTCTTAATGCCGATTTCTTTGTCACGTACCTTGAATTTGAATACCGGATCGCGGTAGCGTTTTACTTTTTCCTGCCATTGTTCGAGCAATAGCAGGTTGCGTTGATCGATGCGGATCTTGAGCTGGTTATACTGGTCTTCAAGCGCTTTGGTAATAGTGGTATCTGCGTTGGCTTGCGTCAGCGTTTGTATTGTGTGACGGATTGCGTATAGCTGTTGCGCTATTACCGACTGCTCATTTACCCATTTATCGTAGGTCCGGTTGTTCTCTGAAATCTCGCTCAGGTATCGTGTGCGCGCAGGCGGGATCACAAAGATTTTCTCCGACATTTCCCGAGTGACTGCAAAGGAAGACTTCAGATTAGCGTTGGCTTTAGTCACGAGCGTTTCCATAACCCGGAGGTACAGCTGATTTGTACCAGGATCATTGAATTGTGATGCGATCGTTCCAAAGACCGGCATGTCGTCGGGTTTCTGAGTCCACAACTGGTGGTTGCGCTGAAACTGCTTTCGAACATCGCGTAATGCATCCAGTGCGCCGCGTTTGTCGAACTTGTTCAAGGCGATGACATCGGCAAAATCCAGCATGTCGATTTTCTCAAGTTGCGTCGCAGCACCGTACTCAGGTGTCATGACGTATAGCGCCACGTTGCTGTGGTCGAGGATTTCCGTGTCGCTTTGTCCGATACCCGATGTCTCCAAAATAATGAGATCGAAGTTGGCCGCCTTCAACACCAGCAGTGCTTCTCTTACGAACGCTGATAATGCAAGATTGCTCTGGCGCGTTGCGAGTGACCGCATATAAACTCGAGGATTGTTGATCGCATTCATACGGATGCGATCGCCTAGCAGTGCTCCACCTGTCTTTCGTTTGCTTGGGTCGACTGAAATGATACCCAACGTCTTGTCGGGAAAGTCCATCAGGAAGCGCCTGACGATTTCATCCACGATGGATGATTTTCCCGCGCCACCGGTACCGGTAATGCCCAATACAGGGGCGCTGGATTTATCTGCTTTTTCGCGAACCTTTTCAAATGCGGGTGCGGCCTTTTCGGCAAAGTTTTCAGCGGCAGAGATAAGACGAGCGATCGCGAGCGGATCCTTGCTGGCGAGCCTGTCAACTTCGTCCGTGAGCACATCACCAAGGGGATAGTCACTGGTTTTTACAAGGTCGTTGATCATGCCCTGCAGTCCCATTGAGCGGCCATCGTCCGGTGAGTAAATGCGTGTGATGCCGTGATCCATCAACTCGCGGATTTCTTCTGGCAGGATCACTCCGCCGCCACCGCCGAAGATGCGGATGTGACCGGCGCCCTTTTCGTGGAGCAGGTCGTGCATGTATCGGAAATATTCGTTGTGGCCGCCCTGGTAACTGGTTAACGCAATAGCGTGAGCATCTTCCTGTATTGCTGTGTTGACCACGTCTTCTACACTGCGGTCGTGGCCGAGGTGAATTACCTCGCATCCTGTCGCCTGGATGATGCGGCGCATGATGTTAATGGAAGCGTCGTGGCCGTCAAAAAGGCTCGCGGCGGTGACGATTCTGATCTTGTTCACAGGCTTGTAAGGTGGTGGCGCCTCGTGTCCGGCCAAATTCGGCTTTTTAGGTGTCTTTTCCTGCGTTGCTGGCTGCATACAATTCCGTCAAAGGCGTAAAAATAAGCACTTCTGCGACATTTAGCTAACAAGTATTAGGCTGGATAGGCTTCAACGCGCCGGAGTGGGGATAAAATGAAACTAACGGCTGCGCAGAGGGCATTCTGCAGGTATGTGCGCATAGGTACAACGTTGTTAGGTATCGGTGAAAAGATGTTAACATAAACGCAAGGTTATGAAGACGACAACAGATAAAAATTATGACGTGGATAACAAGACTGGTTTGAATCAGGAGGGACCTCGTGCGAATTCACCAGTGCGCCGGTTAACGGCAAGTTCTATCACCGGCGACAAAGTTGAAAATCCACGTGGACAAGATTTGGGTAAGATCTATAATCTGATGATCAACCTTCACGATGGACGCGTCGAATACGCGGTGGTTGAGATGGGCTCGTTTCTAGGTATCGGCGGCAAGCTTTTCGCGATTCCGTTTACTGAACTGAAGCTCGATCCGGTGAAGCAAGTGTTCATTCTTAACAGAGACAAGGAGTACCTGCAGAACATTCCGGGCTTCGACAAATCACATTGGCCTGATACGAATGCGCATACATACTTCAATGACGTGAACACGTATTGGGGAACAGACGCTCCTACACCGCACACGCCATACTGATGATTAATCATCTATGATAGAAGAGGACGCCCTGGAGGTGTCCTTTTTTTTATGGACCTATTGTGAGGAATTGCTCCGTCGTTTGTAGCGCACGCCGAGGACAATAATGGCAATATTAAGCAGTAGTGAAAAAGAATTGGTGGCAATGATCGGAATATCCTCACGCAGGAAACCGTACCAGACCCACAGTGAGAGACCACAAAGCAGGATGACGAGATAGAACAGGCTGATGTCATCAGCTTTCTTACTGCGGATGATCTTAAGCAATTGAGGCAACAGTGAAATAGCAGTACATATTCCGGCGACCATTCCGACGACTTGTGTTAGATCGAGACTCACTTTGCTTTATGCGTCAATCCAAAAAAGCAGTGCCATCATCCGGCCATTTTATTGTTTGAATTGAGTTGCCGGGTTGGTGTTTGCCGCGAAGAATTTTGAGGTACGCCGGGAGGTAACGAAGCCAGGCGAATAGTTTTCTTTTGGTGTGGTAGTCAAGGTCGCCGTCGTGCCTGTATGCTTCAATCTCGAATGGGTTATAACGGTAGGCGATGTAATGTCCGCGCCCTGCAATGCGCGAAATGACATAGAATAGAGCATACAGCAACCAATGAAAAATGAACAGCAATTCTAACTGTTGGCGGAAATGAATAGTCTCGTGATGGATAAGCCGTTTCCTTTCCTTCACCAGTTCATTGATCCATATGAAGATAAAAAACGAGAATCCTGTGTAATGGCGAAAGATCTTTTTCCTGACGTAGAATATTCGTGGCAGCACAACGCGAGAACATAAGGCGGTGCTTGTTGAGTTCCTGCCGGACTGCTTTTTAATTTTCTGAAATCAAATTAAAAACGCGAGGTCGTAAGAAATTTCGAAAGGTAGAAAGCAAATTAAACAAACGGCCATTTGCAAAAAAAACGCGTAGCGTCTTACTTTGTAGAAACAATTCGAAACCCCTATGTCAACCTTATCTTCCGATGCCGCTGTACGAATGGCGGGTATTGATTTGCCTCCTGTTAAGGTCAAGCCCTTTGTAGACATCGAAGTTTTGTCAGCCATCGAAGCTGAGGTTCTGGAAGACTCCTACGTATATGTTCACTGCTATCTCGACAGTGATGTGCGCGACATGCTCATTCGCATCTGGCGCACCACGTTCCTGGTAGACAGAAATTCGGGCTCACGGTCAAAGCTGGTTCACGCCGAAAATGTTTCGTTCGCGCCCATGTGGACTATGGTTCCCGACGGGAATAACTACAATTTCCTCCTTATTTTTTCTTCGCTTCCGAAATCGTGCACGCAGTTCGATCTTATTGAGGAGGTTCCGTCGTCCGGAGGATTTCACATCTCAAACATTCAGCGTAATATGCGCGACGTTTACCACATCAATATTAGGTAACCTTCCCTACGGTCGGTGTATTTTTGGAACGACGGGATTTCCGTATCTTCACAAACCAACACCTGACTTTTATGAATATCCGTAACCTGGTTTGTATGGCGGCACTCATGCTCCTGCTGAGTTCATGCTCCGTAATGCCAAAGAATGATCCGCAGGCCGACGCCCGGAAGTTTCTCTCCAAATTTACTTCACGTTTAAATTCTGCCAATGACGGGATGTCGGATCTTTTCGACAGCCGACAATCCCGCGAAAGCGTGGGGACCATTGTGGGCATTCTAAAGAACACCGCCCACGATTTCAT
>JAEZDW010000089.1 GCA_023417955.1 Bacteroidota bacterium | reverse complement strand
GTACTTTGCTTGGCTACACCAAAGGAAGAGACCGGTCATTTCACTACGGATCCAATCCACACCATATTGTCGGGATGATTTCGCACCTGGGTCCGCAAAACGGCGTGGCTGCAGGAATCGCATTAGCATCCGTTCTACAATCGCGTGGTAAAGTCACCGCAGTATTTAATGGCGACGGAGGAACCAGTGAGGGTGACTTTCATGAGGCGGTTAATCTTGCCGGCGTCTGGGATCTGCCTGTCATTTTCATTATCGAAAATAATGGTTACGGTTTATCAACGCCATCGCGGGAGCAGTTCCGTTGTGCCCACTTTATCGATAAGGCTCCAGGCTACGGTATTGAAGGGCGACAGGTCGACGGCAACAACATACTTGCGGTGTACGAGGTAGTGTCGGAAATCGCCGCCTCAATGAGAACGAATCCGCGACCGGTATTGCTTGAATGCCTTACGTTCAGAATGAGAGGTCACGAAGAGGCTTCAGGCACAAAGTATGTTCCTGCAGAATTGCTTGAAGCATGGGCGGAAAAAGATCCCGTTGAAAATTTCGAATGCTTCCTCCTCGCTGAAAATATTATTACCAAAAGTAAAGTTGAAGGACTTCGAAAAAGAATAAAGTCAGAAATCAATACCGGGCTTAAGATTGCATTCGCGGAAACTCATCCCGAAGCAGATACCGAACTCGAACTACGTGACGTCTATATGCCTTTTCAGGCAACGCCAATTGTTCCAGATTCCAATAAGTCCTCCGAAAAACGTTTCGTCGACGCAATCTCAGACGGACTTCGTCAGTCAATGGAAAAGCATCCGGAGCTTGTTCTGATGGGTCAGGACATTGCCGAATACGGCGGGGTCTTCAAAATCACAGAAGGATTTGTCGCCCAGTTTGGAAAGCATCGCGTTCGAAACACACCGATTTGTGAAGCTGCCGTAGTAGGAGCTGGGCTTGGCCTGGCAATCTCCGGAATGAAGAGCGTTGTTGAGATGCAATTCGCGGATTTCGTTTCGGAAGCAATGACGCAAATCGTAAACAACCTTGCCAAGGCGCACTGGCGTTGGGGGCAGAACGCCGATGTTGTGATTCGCATGCCTACAGGTGCGGGCACTGCAGCCGGGCCGTATCATTCACAGAGTAACGAAGCCTGGTTTTTTCATACTCCGGGTTTGAAGATCGTTTATCCTTCAAATCCCTACGACGCCAAAGGGCTTTTGTGCGCCGCAATCGAAGATCCAAATCCGGTCATGTATTTCGAGCACAAGTTGTTATACCGCTCAGTCCGCGCGCACGTTCCGGATGACTACTACACCGTCGAAATCGGCAAGGCGCAGCTCGTGAAGGAAGGGCGCGAAATGACGATCATTACTTATGGGATGGGTGTGCATTGGGCGCTGGAGGTTGCAAACGAAATGGGTCTTGACGCCGATATCATTGATCTGCGCACATTGTTACCCTGGGATATGGAGGCTGTGTACACCTCGGTAAAAAAGACGAACCGCGTACTTATCCTGCATGAAGATACGTTAACAGGTGGGATAGGCGCCGAGATCGCAGCCTGGATTTCAGAGGAATGCTTTGCGTTCCTCGACGCACCGGTATTCCGGGTAGCCAGCCTCGACACGCCTGTGCCATTCGCCCCCACCCTTGAGCAGAATTTCCTGCCCAAAGGACGGCTCAAGGGCAAGATTGAGGAGTTGCTCAAATTTTAGTTAACTTAGCAGGTTACAAGGCTCATTTTTTGAACAAGCGCGGTCATCATACGAAGACTACTTTTTGCACACCGGCCAGACTCCTGTGTCTCCTTCTTTTTGTTTGCCTTGGACATACAGGTTTTGCTCAAAATACAAAAGGTGATCGCCCTTCGAGTCAACGGGAATCACGCTTCAAAACTGCACCGCGTAAAGAGAAAAAAGGCATTCGCATTTTTGAAAAAAAACGCCTCGGAGGCGATCGTGCTGCGCCTAATCCCAGGCCGCGTGCGAGACCCAGCGGCGGAGATCGTGCAGGGAAACCAATAAGGCCGGTTTATAGTGTCAAACCACCTAAGAATGAACAAAAAGCCTGGAAGGGCGACATCGCGGGACGAAAGATCCGCGGACGCAATTACTCCAGCGAGAAGCGGACCGTATATCCTCAGAGCGGGCCATTGGTTCATAATAATTCACGGAAACCGCCTTCCAGAGATCGCTTCAAACCCGACAAGGCAGCGCTGGCCCGCGTACGGAAATTTCAGCGTGAACCTCAGCAGCGGGAAAGTGCAGGCGCACGTGGTCGGATCGTTCCAAGAAGTGCTTCCCGTCCATTTGTCAAGCACAAGAGCATCAACGTTTACGCGAATTTCAAAAGGCCCAAAAAGAAGGGCGAACGCGCTCAAACCACGGATCTCGCGGGTAGGAAGATTCGAGGGCGAAATTTCGAGACGCCTCGCCCTGGTGTAATTGCGGCTCCGAAACCGTATCGCGGAAGGGGTAAGATCGGCCAGGACAGGGCTTACAAAGGATCTACTGGTGGATATCGCAGCGCTACCCGTGGGAGCAGGGCGTGGACAGGGGATATTGCGGGCAGGAAAATCCGCCATAGAAATAAGTCGAGCAAGAAATATGTTGAAGGCATTCCATTTGGAAGCGGCAAGCGGCGCGCGGTACCCAAACAGGCGCGAGCCGGCATGCCACTTCCGGTCGGGAGACTTGGAATGAGAATACCCGGGATGCCGGGGCGGATGAAAACGGGTGGTGGCTTCCGGAATCAGGGCGAAGGCTATTCAGGTGCATTCAGAAGAGGCCGACCACTCAAAGGTGGCGGCAGCATCAGTGGCCGGCACTGGAACAACAGCGGGCATGCCCTTGCGCCGCGGGTTCCCCGTGACAACCGGATCGGTGGCCTGATCGTGAAGCGAAGGCGCAATACCGGTTTTGGAGACCAGGGTGTCGGGTTCCCCGGATCTATCAAGGCTCGCAGACCATTAAAGGGTGGCGGTAGTGTCAGTGGTAAACTCTGGAATAACCAGGGTAATCCAATTCCGCCCAGGGTGCCTGTCAGGGGTGCAAATGTGAATGGCATTCCTGTTCGTGTGAGGCCCGGGCACGACTTTCAGGATCAGGGAGAACGGTACACAGGCGCGATCAGGGCAAGGCGACCACTGAAGGGTGGCGGCAGTGTAAGTGGCAAACTGTGGAACAATAACGAAAAACCCATTGCCGGGCGTCAACCGGCCGGAGGGGAAAAGGCGGCAACGTTCACGGGGAATGTTAAAGCAAAACCAAGAGGTCCTTCTGCTGAAGCAAGGAAGGCAGCTGCATTCCAGGGCAATCACAAGACATCGGTACTGATACCAACGTTTCAGGACCAGGGTGAAAGGTTTACTGGTTATCAACGACTGTCGCGCCTGAAGAAGAACTATATCCAGAACAAACTGGCCGACGAAAATTCGATAAAGAAGAGAAGACCTGAAAAGGAGACCTATCTGGTTAAGGGCTTGCAGGTGAAGGTTAAGCGGCGGGATTACGTTCGCAATAAGAATATCTCTGAAGACGCGATGCTCAAGTTGCGCACAACAGATACCGATCGGGCTGTGGCCAGACTTCAGGTGAAGGTCAAGCAGTACAAATATGTGCGTAATCCCAGCAGCGCTGATGAGGCCTTGAAAGTTCGCGAGCCCGGAAAGGCATATGCCAAAGTGAATAGTTATCAGGGTAATATCCGTATGCAGAAGTTCCAGTTATTTGAAAAGAACCGCGATCTGCACCCGGATGCAAAATTCGTAAGAACAAACAAGAACAATGTTAAAGAAGAACGCGACGCTGTAACGAACTTTCGTCTATGGTGGGCGCGTTTATTTAAGAAGCAGGAAACACAGCCCGGTCATTTGAAGGAAAAAGGCAAGAAGCCGAGATACGACAAGGGTGAGCTGGGCATGTGGTACGACTGAGAGGAGAGATATTATGAAATGGAACAGCTTACGGTCCCTGGAGCAGATAGACCAACTGAAGACCGAATCTAAACAGGCGCCTGTCCTGATATTCAAACATAGTTCACGCTGCAATATTAGCAGAACAACCCTCGACAGGTTAGAACGGAACTGGAAGGAAGAGGAATTGCCTCATGTCAAATTGTACTTCCTGGACTTGCTAACGTACAGAGATATCAGCGATATGATTGCAACAGAATTTCAGGTTGATCACGAGTCACCTCAGGTTGTAATTATCCGTAACGAGAAGGCAACCTATGATGAATCCCACTTTGGAATTGACTACAACCGGATTCGGGAGGTCATCAAAAGTTGAACACGACTTCCTGTTTGATGGAGTCGGAGAGGCTTAACGCAACAGGGCAGGTGAGCGCTGCGCGTTTGAGTTTTTCCTTTTGTTCAGATGTGGCACCTAAATTATGATGAGTAAAAGTGATGTGCACTTCCGCTATCCTTCGCGGGTTTGCCGCCATTACTTTCACCACTTCGGACGTCATGCCGGTGAGGTCTATCTTTTCTCTTTCCGCGAGAATACCCATGAGGGTCACCATGCAGCTGTTGAGAGAAACGCAGGTCAGGTCGGTTGGGCTGAAGGCCTCGCCCTTCCCGTTGTTATCGGGCGGAGCATCTGTGATTAGCTTGTTCCCGGAACGCAGGTGAGTCACTTCGGTTCTTAATTGGCCAAGATAGACGCCGGTCATGGTAACCATATAGCAGAAGAATGGGTTAAAATATTTGTGTTACTACAGGGAAAACATAAATTTATCGTAACATTATCAGCAATGCGTCGGACAAGCACATTTTTGAGCGTTTTTTTTGTGGGCTTAGCGGGGATGATCAGCGGGCTTGCCCAAACGCAGGACAGTTACGAATATCAGTCTGAATTCACCTGGGGCATCAACAAAAACACATCCGGGGGGCTCATTGGCGGGCTTGTTTTCAAAAAGGCGCGAAAGCTCAATGACCGCGTTTTTGAAACGTATGGGCTCGAGTTAATGAACGTCAAGCATCCGCAGGAACGCCGACGTGCCTCAAGCACCGGAAATTCCTTCATTTTCGGAAAAATGAACTACCTGTATGCCGTTCGTCTTCAGTATGGGCGAGATCTGGTTCTTTTCAAGAAGGCGCCGCAGCAGGGTGTAGAGATAAAGGGCGTCTTTGCAGCGGGACCCACGCTTGGTGTCCTGGCACCCTATTATGTAGAATACAGACCGCGGGAAGGTGTTCAATACACCGTCCGAGGCCCTTATAATAATGAAATCTCGTTTGCAAACATTGCTGGAACCGGGAGGCTTTTTGAAGGGCTTGGAAATTCGAAGATCATACCAGGCGCCAATTTAAAAGCAGCAATAAATTTTGAACTGGGGACTGTAAAAAGCCAGGTAACGGGCTTTGAAGCGGGGTTTTTGGTAGATGCCTACTCAAAAACAGTGGAATTAATGTCCCTGACGAAGAATTATTCCGTCTTTCCTACTGTTTACCTAACATTGTTCTACGGTTCACGAAAGTAAGGCAAAAAATTTTCGCCTGAATTGTGACCTTTTTTTACCTTTGGCATTCTAAGAAGAAAATACTAGACCTATGCAACCTAAGAAGTCAGAAAGTGCAGATTTAACGAAGAAAACCTTCCTATTCTTCAATATAGGATTGATAGTGAGTTTGTTGCTGGCCATTCTAGCCTTTACATACAAGGTAGAGGATGACACGTCAGGCAAGAATTTCGGAAATAACAATGTCGTAATCGACGAGATAGTTGAAGTTCCTCCTACTGAGCAACTTCCTCCCCCTCCTCCAAAGATCGAACAGCCACAGATAATCGAGGTTCCTGACGATAAGAAAATCGAAGAGGAAATCGAAATTAATATGGATGCTGAAACGGATCAAAACGAAACTAAAGTTGAGATTCCGATGGCTCCGGTAGTCGTTGAGGAGAAAGAAGATCCAAATACAATCTTCACTGTGGTCGAAGAAACCGCAGCTCCGGTTGGTGGTATGAGCGCATTCTATGAGTACGTAGGTAAGAAAATTAAATACCCTGCTCAGGCGAAGAGGATGGGCATCGAAGGTAAGGTGTTCGTAGAATTCGTTATTGAGAAAGACGGAAGTATCACTGATGTAAAAGCAATCAAAGGTATCGGTGCCGGTTGTGACGAAGAAGCTGTCAGGATTCTTCAGGCTGCTCCGAAATGGAAGCCTGGTAAGCAGAGAGGTAAACCGGTTCGTCAGAAAATGGTGTTGCCGATCAGTTTCAGACTTTCTTCTTAAGACTAATCAAATTGATATTAGCAAAGGCTGACCTTCGGGTCGGCCTTTCTTATTTAATCGCCAGCCCGAGAACCAACCCTCCAATTATAATGACGGTCGAAGGCACACGCGTGAATACCATCAACAGGAATGTGCAAATAGTCACGGCGAAGTTCAGAAATGTATTTTCAAGAGGTTGAAACAAGATCACAGCTGAGGTGACAACCAGACCGGCACTTGCCGCAGTAATTCCTTCGAGTGACGCACGCACATGTCGGTACTTTTTTAGTCCCTCCCATATTCTGATCACAAAGAAGATAAGGAACGTACCTGGCAGGAAAATTCCAAGCGCAGACATGATCGCCCCGAGCACCTCTCCTCCAATTCCATAATTCCGCGAGGAGAGCGCGCCGATGTATGAGCTGAATGCGAAAACAGGGCCAGGTAATGCCTGGGCTACTGCATATCCGGAAAGGAACTCGTCGTGAGAAATCGGATGGTGAAACGGCTTCGGAGCGTATTGCCTCTTAAGTTGCGACTTAAGTTGTTTTACCTTCTTTGTCTGTTCTCCCGAATCTGACGTGGCCTGTTCATCGACGAATTCGGTATACAGAAGTGGTACAAGCACCTGCCCCCCGCCGAAGACAAGACTTCCGTTTCGATAAAAGTTTTCGAAAAGCTTTACAGGTAGTGCTTTGGTGATTCCTCCAAGTACGGCAGCAAAAATCAACACGCCTGCCCAGAGGGAAAAGTTGGACCACTCCACTTTCAACTTGCGGTCTTCTTCTTTTGGTTGCGACCGATACTTCAATGATGTAACGAGCCCCGCGCCAATGATGATCGCAGGAAAGACAAATGGTGTCTGGAAGAAATATGAAAGAACTGCAGCAATCGCCATTAAACCTATGCCTGTCTTTGTTCTCACTGTTCGCTGGCTGATTACCCAGGCTCCATAGCTCACGAAACCCACTGCCATCGGTTGAATGAAACGCGTGAAGTCAGTAGACCAGTTTTTCTCCTGGATATTCGACATGATAACCGCGGCCGTTGTCATCAAGATTACCGAAGGCAGGATCCACACAAGCAAAGTGAGGTAGGCAAGATTCGGTCCGCCGATTTTAAAACCTATCGCAATCAACATCTGCGTTGACGCCGGACCTGGCAGAATTTGACATAATGAATTGAGTTCCATCAAATCCTCTTCCGACAGATACTTTCGTTTCTGAACGAGAATTTTCTGAAAGTGTGCAAGATGCGCCTGTGGTCCGCCGAATGTAGTCAGCGCGAGAAGCAGAACATCCCGCAAGAAGATAAAGTATCGAACTCGTCGAAACACTGGGTGCGGTTAGAGTGAGTTCATGTTTTCGATTATTTCTTCAGTCCGATCTCACGCAAACGCTGATCGAGAAACTCGCCGGCTGTTATGTCCTCCCACTGTTTCGGATGCTCATCATCGATGCATTGCGGCAGTGCAGCCAGACTCATCTCCGAACGGGGATGCATGAAAAATGGAATGGAATACCTGGGTTTGTTCATCGTCTCACGAGGCGGGTTCACAACCCTGTGGATAGTCGATTTCAGCTTGCCATTCGTAAGACGTTCAAGCATATCGCCGACATTGACGACGAGTTGACTCGGCAGAGCCGTAATAGGTATCCACTTACCATCGCGACGAAGTACCTGCAAGCCATCTGCGCTGGCTCCCATAAGCAAGGTGATCAGGTTAATGTCGCCGTGTTCAGCCGCTCTTACCGCATCTGCCGGAACGCTCTCCGGATTTTTTATCGGAAAGTAATGTATAGGTCGAAGGATGCTGTTTCCATGAAAGATCTTATCGTTGAAATAGTCCTCCGGTAATTCAAGATATAATGCAATGGCGGACAACATGTGTGCGCCGGTCTTTTCCAACGCTCTGTACACAGCCAAACTACTTTCTTTGAACGACGGAACTTCTTCCGGGAAAATGTTTGCCGGATATTCCTCTTCGCGCAGCTCAGTTGCCGTCAACTCCTGGCCAACGTGATAGAATTCTTTCAGATCACCGGTGTTCCTGCCTTTAGCATGCTCCTTCCCTTTTCCTGTATATCCGCGTTGACCAGCAAGATCAGTTCGTTCATATTTCTTTTTGACGTCATCCGAGAGAGCAAAAAATTGTTTTATGTCTCTGTAAATTTCGTCCTGCATCTGATCCGTCAGGAAGTGATTCTTGATTGCAACGAATCCGATATTGTTATACGCCTGCCCGAGCGCCTCGACAAACCTGACTTTTCTGTTGTAGTCATCGCCGTAGAAATCGGCAAGATCGAGCGAAGGAATTTCGTCGTAGAGCACATCCGCCATAGCTGGTCCAGTTTTTCCCGAAAGCTATGCATTTTTAAGTAATTTTACGGCGCGAGTCGCTCCGGCGCCACAAGTCGCTGAAAAGTCCCGCCATGATCTTTGGCCCGATTTTTTAGCCTTTTTAGAACTTTAACCCTAATATCATGAAAACCTCCCGACGCAATTTCATTGAAACAGCCACCAAAGCAACCCTCTTTGGATCGGTCATTTCTTCACTTGCAGGTTCGCAAGATGTATTTGGAAAGTCTCCCATGTCAGCGCTTGAATTCACGCAGGTTAAGTTGCCTTATGATTTTAACGCCCTTGAGCCATATATCGACGCCAAAACCATGGAAATCCACTATACGAAGCATCACTCAGGCTACGTAAAGAACATCAATGAAGCCATTTCTGCGGAAAAACTGGATTTCAAGGACGAGAGGCAGCTGCTTCAAAAGGCAATGGGTCTGTCCGACAAAGTTCGAAATAACGCCGGTGGGGCGTGGAACCACAACTTCTTCTGGCAGGTGATGAAGCCTAAGAGCGGAAAGCCATCGGGAAAAGTCGCCGAGGCGTTGAACGGAACATTCGGCTCATTTGACAGTTTCAAGGAGAATTTTACGAAGGCAGCGCTCGGGCAATTCGGATCCGGGTGGGCCTGGCTTGTTTCGCAGAATGGAAAGCTCGTAATCGGATCAACTCCAAATCAGGACAACCCTCTGATGGATGGTGCAAAAATCTCGGGAACACCCGTTCTTGGATTGGACGTCTGGGAACACGCTTACTATCTGAAATACCAGAATAAACGCGCCGAGTATATTGAAAACTGGTGGAACGTAATCAACTGGGACGAAGTGGCGAAACGACTTGGTTAAGATACACGCACTCACTTCAGCAATTCGCGCAAAACGGGAAGTGATCTGATCTCGCCTCCAAAGCCCGAATGCTCCTGATAAAAACGAACGAGCAGGTCAAGGATTTCGCGCCTCTGCTCGTTCGTGATTGCAATCGCATCGCGATAGTCTGCGGTCAACAACACGTTCAGTTTTCCCTCGATCAACGGATCGGTTATACGCAGACCCAGAACGTCCTCTTTTACTTGTGGACCGAACCCAAGGAATCCGCTCAGCTTGATTAAGAAGATCAGGTGGAAGTTCTGCACGGGTCCATCCATCGTCTCAAGAGTAATAAGCGAAGCGATAATGAAGTCACACAAATCCTTTGCGTGGCTTTCTTCACGGACAGTCCTGTTCAATACTTCTGCGAGAAACATCATCACCGTTGACTTGGTGACATCCCGGTACACCGAAGCGTATGGATGAAGGCAGCGTACCTCCTTAATGCGGTTTATGTTTGCATTTTCGCGGTGATATACGACGAGATCGAGCAAAGTCAGGGGTTGAAAAAGGGCCATTCTTCCAGACGCCTTCTTGCTTCGTGCACCATTAACCAGGTAGCTTTGAAGGCCAAACTGGTCCGTGAATACACTTGCGATAATGGACGTTTCACCATACCGCGTGAACCTGAACACAACTCCTTTTGCCTTGTAAAGCACGCTTCTAATTTACGACTGCAATCTTTCCAACGACGCTCTCTGTTCCGTCGGCACGTACGGCGAACACAAGATACATACCCGTTCCTACGCGGCTGCCGCTATGGTCACGCACATTCCATGACGCCATTCCTCCGTTTGCCTGTGTTTGGCAAATCAATTTTCCGGATACATCGGTGATCTTAACGATGGCATCTGACGCAAGACCGGAGATACCAACAAGACCGGAAAAACCTGACGTCACAGGGTTGGGAAATATCTTGACTGTTTCAAACGAATCACCCGCTCTGACAGCATCACTACGAAAGGAAACCACGCCACGGGTGGTAGCAAAAAAAACTTCGCCTGAAGCGTGATCAATTTCAATGGCAATTATCTGATCCGAAAGTAAAGGACTATTTTCAGAAGTGAAGTGGCCAAGTGATGTCTCGCCAGACGGGTTGAACAGCCACACGCCTCGTTGTGTACCCATCCACTTGCGGTTACCGCCGTCGACGGCGATAGCAGTCACGCGGTCATCCCGCAGGAGGAATCGATTTTCAAACAATGGTTTGATCGCGTCACTGCGTGCATCAAAGAAATATGCCACGCCTGCATCGGTTCCTACCCAAACATACCCGTCGCGGTCAAGTGCCATTGAATACACGCCATTATGGGGTAGTTCACCTTGTTGATCCTGAGTCGTCAGATAACGGGACTCATGACTTGTGCGATCATGAACCATTAATCCGCCACCGCGGGCGGGATCGAGAACAGCCCACACATTTTGTTGGTAATCGATGACTAGTTTCGTCGGATAACGCGTTGCGGTGAACGAACCGGGAAAAGACTGCCAGGAGTTTCCGTCAAACAAATGAAGGGGAGTCACCGCGTTGTAATTCGCGACATATAGACCTTCCGGTGTATCCACAGCGCTCGTAACATAAACACCGTTATTCCCGGGATTACTGCTCAATAACGTGCTGTTCGAATCGTCATAAATCGAATTACCCACAACTATGCCCCCGCCAAACGAAGTGACTACACGCTGTCGCTCATCAGTAAACGTGACATCTGTAACATCTGAAACCGCGACTCCTTCAGTTGACCACTCGCCTTTCATGAAGCTGTTCAGCAACCCCGCTCGCCCGAGGGGCTGGCCATCATCATTTCGGCCGCCTGCAGTGGCGTAAATCCTTTCATTCACAAACACGAGGTTGGTGATCGAGTCGGTTGACGGACCATTGGGAATGATTGACGACATGTTATTTGCAGAAACTGCGATCAACCCTGATCTTTTTCCGGCAACCCAAACTTTATTGCCATCCATAACCGCGTCATTCGCGAAAAGCTGGTCGACAGCAGCGATCGGTTCGGCGATAAGGCCGTCGTACCTGTACACGTCTTCGGCCGTTGTTATGAGCAACGAGCCATCGCGCGCATCAAGTGCGACCACCATCTGATCCGTAAGGTATGATTCCTTAGACCACGCTCCATCACGGTATGCATATACGCCTTCTGCGCTGCCGGCGAAAATTACACCTTCGGTACTTGCAATAGCCGTCATGGGCGTTGGCAGTAATGCTTCTTCGTATCTGATCCAATTGCTGAAGTCAAGAAGGTTTGTCGACAGTTCACCTGACATCGCGCCGTCGGCAGTTGCCAGAAAAACTACGTCACCGAGGAACGCGCATCCCCGGATACTTAGCGTGTTGCCCGTTGGCCCTAAATCTCTCCACGTCTCCCTGATTTGCATACGCTCCGTGTCGAATACCAGTACACCATAGTCTGTGGCAAAAAAGGCCTGCTCTCCCCGAACAGTGATTGCATTGATTTTCTTTGAGCCCGTGATTACCGTATTTCTGGCTGGATCAAAAAACGAAACACGATTATTCTTAATGACATCAAAGGTACCGTCATCATATGCAATCAACAAGACGTCCTGAGTTCCACCGGCTGCCAGGGCAGTAATCCCTGTTCGACTGAGGGCGTTTCCCTTATGAAGTGTTGTGTAACTGTTATCCGACTTGTCGACGACAATAACTCCATTCGAGGCTGCGGCATACACATACGAGTTTGTAGCGACAACGTCGACGATTCTGTTAAATGAGATATGTAGCCTCCATTCCCCAAGGGGAATATCATGCTGGGCATATAACGATACCGTTGAAAGAAAGGTCGTGAACAGTATTAGCCGGAAGCCGTTCCTCATTTGGACTGCTTTGATTTTATTCCATCAACAAAAGCTTTTCTGCTCCTGGCCTCATATTCCTTTCGTTCCCCAAGCATCACCTGTTTCTGATCGGTTGATAACCTGAAAGAAAATGATGCAAGCTCTCCGGTCTGCGCACAGATGGCGTGAACCTTGGTGACGAATTCAGCAACGGCAAGCAGATACGGCATCGGGCCGAATGGCTTGCCTTCAAAATCCATATCCAGTCCTGCAACGATAACCCGCTTTCCATTATTTGCCAACGTGTTGCAGACTTCAACGATGGAGTCGTCAAAAAACTGCGCTTCGTCAATGCCCACTACGTCGCAGTCACCGGATAGCAGAACGATATCATTCGGGAAGTCAACTGCCGTAGATCGGATAGCGTTTTCGTTATGTGAGACGATGTTCTGGTCGTGATACCGTTTATCTACCCTGGGTTTGAAAATTTCCACCTTCTGATTTGCAATGATGGCGCGATTAAGACGGCGAATCAGTTCTTCGGTTTTGCCCGAGAACATGCAACCTGAAATCACCTCAATCCACCCCACTCGACTTTCGTCCCGTTTTCTTCCAAAATGCGGTTCTACAAACATTTGGCTAAGATAGAATTAAGATATGAGAAACTGAATGTAGGATTGACCAGGTCATCAGAGGTAATTTAGATGTGGAAGCTTGTTTTCGTCAGGTACCAGCACCTCAGCGTTACCGTTTATACAGGCCTGACAGGCGAGTCGTTCATTGCCGGCCAAAAGACCTTTTTCCCGGTAACGCATTTCTGCCGGTGAAAGGGGTCCAAAGTTCTCTAACCCATTCAAAACAACAGCCTTACAAGTTGTGCACCTGCCTTTTCCCCCGCACGCGTGCATCCAGTCGGTTCCGGCACCGTGAATATGCCCTAGCAATGGCCGGGTGCTGTCGCGAATCTCAATGATCCGATTCAGGTTCCTGATGTAAACGCTGAAACTCATGCTTTTTTGTACTTGTCTCTGCAGATATTCCGCTGGCACATTGTGGATTATAGATTAACTTTATAGCAAATATCCAAAAATATTCTTCCGCCAATGGACGAAAAAATCAGCCTTGAAGCAATTGGTCAATACGGGGATCGCTATTCAGAGAAGGTTCTTCAGTCGTTCTTTTCCGCCCATAACAGGATTACGGGACCCGAAATCCTGAACCTGACCAATGTGCAGCAGGTCAATCTGTTTGTGATTCATGAACTCTTCAAGGCATGGAAGGAAGATCAAAAAAAAATCAGAAGTCCTTATTTTGATTACGACGATCCGGCGGTTAAGGATGCGCTTGATCAGTTGATGAAATTGTTGTCGCAAAAGATATCGATCGATTCTACAAACTTTGAACCGCTGCTCAGGAAAGCTGTACGGCAGGCATTGCTCGCGATTTTTGATCCGTATGACTACTTCTCGATGTTGATTACCGGAACGGATAACCGTCTGGAAGTCTCAGCATTCCGGGAAGAAATTCGATACCTCAGAGTCAACAAGGCGCCGCTTGAAAGATTGCTTCAGAAGCTCGAAGAAAAATCGGTAACGACGGTTTCCGGAAACGAGGCGTTCGGTATACTCGACCAAATTCTTGAAGAGGTAAATTTCCACCCTGCGGATGTTGAGCAATACATCGAACTCTTTTCAGCTATTCATCCACTCGATCCGAATACGTTTTTCATCACGAAAGAGGACGAACAACCCGAGGTGCCGCTAAACTCAGTCGCTGAACCTGAAGTTGCTAAAGAGATCGTTGCGCCGAAGGTGGAACCGGAGCCTGTTAAACAGCCCCTGTACGAAGAAAGACAAACGGTATCCAAGCCAACGCTGAACGAACAACACGTTCGCGAGCCAAGGCCAACGCTCGCCGACAATTTCAAACGCATTGCCCGGATCAAGGAAAGTCTGACCATCAATCAGAAATTCATGTTCACGAAGGTTCTTTTCCATGGCGACTTTGAATTGTTTAGCCGTGCCGTAGAAAGGCTGGATCAGTTCGACTCGTTGAATGCGGCCCTACGATACCTGGAAGATGAACACGCGTCAACGTGGGATCGTGAAAGCGAGGAGTTTCATGAATTCATGGAACTGGTTGAGAAGCGCTTCGCGTAGCCAGATCGTTACAAACGATGCAGGACATTCATCCTGTGCGCATCAAGTTTCAACAGAATAAACAGCAACACGGTAAAGCCCCAGAGCGAGGATCCGCCATAACTGAAGAAGGGTAACGGGATTCCGATTACAGGAAACAACCCGATTGTCATTGCGATATTGGTAGCGAAATGGAAGAAGAAGATGCACGCAACGGAGTAGCCATACACGCGTGAAAATCTACTCTTTTGTCGTTCAGCGATATAAACGACCCTAAGGAGCAGACCCATAAAAATCGCGATCATCAGAAGGCTTCCAATCCACCCATGTTCTTCACCGATGGTGCAGAAAATGAAATCGGTGAACTGTTCCGGTACGAATTTCAATTTTGTCTGAGTTCCCTCGAGGAATCCCTTTCCCGCAAAACCTCCACTACCAATTGCAACTTTAGATTGATACACGTGATACCCTGCACCCATTCGGTCGCTGTCGGGATTCAGTAACACCATTACCCGTTTTTGATGGTGTTCCTCGAGAAGATTGTCAAAAATAAACTCCACACTGACGATCGTCACAACAAGAACCACAGCACCGGAACAAATGATCAGCAGCCGTTTCAGTTTCTTTCGTCTGTTGAACCACAGTAGCGCGGCCGTGACGACGGCAATGGTTGCGAATAATATCCAGTTGTTTTCAACCAGCAATGTCAGAATAAAGATTATTGCTACACCTAGACCGACGAGCAGAAGGAACGGTGACATGCCTTCGCGGTAGAAGACCAGTACAAAGACAGTGAACACCATAGCGGTTCCATAATCCTTCTGAAGCAGGATGAGCAGGATCGGAAATACAACGAGAGAAAATACCATTGCCTGGTTTCGGAGGTTATCCATTTTGAATCCGACTGACCCAATCATCTTTGATACGGCAAGTGCAGTTGCAAACTTGGCAAACTCAGAAGGCTGTACTCCAAACGAGCCGAAACCGAGCCATGCCCTGTTACCTCCCACTTCTTTTCCGATAAACGGCACCAGAAGCAACAGAAACATTATTGCTCCATAAATGATGTAGGAAAACGTTTCGTAGAAGCGAACATCGATGATGAGTATTGCCAGGATCAAAACGAGAGACGTGGCGATGAACATCATTTGCCTTCCCGAGTTAATCTGCATGCTGAAGATTGACTGGTTCTCGTCGTACGTGGCGGAAAATA
Organism: Bacteroidota bacterium; assembly: GCA_023417955.1. Taxonomy (GTDB): domain Bacteria; phylum Bacteroidota; class Bacteroidia; order Cytophagales; family Cyclobacteriaceae; genus Ohtaekwangia. The sequence goes on along the minus strand of JAEZDW010000089.1, from coordinate 4,358 downwards.
TATTCAACCAGCCCCAGACGACCATCGTCGCATACAGCAACACCGTTAGCCAGTCAATTTTATGCGTTATGATTTCCTGCTGCCTCATCAGAGAAAGTCTCCTTTCAACACGTATTCTTCAATTTGCGGGCGTTTTGTACCACCGAAGAGATACTTTTCGATCATCAGACTTGCAATTGACGCCGCAGCACGTGCACCCTGACCGCCATACTCAACATAAACAGCCACAGCGATCTTGGGATTATCTTTTGGAGCAAACGCAATAAACACAGAGTGATCGGGGCGTGGCTCATTTTGCACGGTTCCTGTTTTACCGCAGACGACCACGTCTTTCAATGAAGCGCGATGACGACCGGTTCCCGTTTTCACAACCTCTTCCATGGCGTCGGCGGCGATTTCAAAGAACTCAGAATTAATCGATGTGGAGTGTTTCTGTCGATACTGCGGCAGCGGCAACCCGGAATCGCCAATTGATTTAACGAGGTGCGGTGTATAGTAATATCCCCGGTTGGCGACGCACGCGGCGAAGTTTGCCATCTGCAGCGGTACCACCAGATTCTCACCTTCGCCTATAGCGATCGAGTAAATATTCGAGAACTTCCAGGGTCGGCCTCCATAAGCGCGATCGTAATAAGCCGGGCTCGGCATGAGTCCGCCTTTTTCACTGGGTAGGTCAATGCCAAGCGGACTCCCAAAACCAAAACTTGTAATGTGTTCGTTCCATTCTTCCAGGCCGATACGTGTGTCATCGAAAGGATTGTTTGCCTTGCCTTTGTTCAGCATACGCCGAAGTACGCCATGAAAGTATGGATTGCACGAATTGGTGATAGCTCCGCGGAGATCTTCGTTCGTGTGCGGTCCATGGCAGCCGATGATGGAGCGGTCACACCTGATTCGCGTCTCCGGATTGATCACGCCCTCCTGCAGTGCTACCATTGCCTGCGCAATCTTGAAAATAGAGCCCGGGCGATATTGCGCCATAAGCGGCCGATTAAACAAAGGCTTATTCGTATCATTGCTGATCAGCGCGTAGTTCTGACTATAATTTCTGCCGGTTAGAAGCAACGGATCGTAACTCGGACCACTTATCATTGCCAATACCTCTCCCGTTGCAGGCTCCAGCGCGATGATGCTTCCCGCCTTGCCCTGCATGAGAAACTCACCGTATTCCTGGAGATCAAGATCAATCGTTGTTATCAAATCCTGTCCGGGATAGGAAAGCGTATCATACTTGCCATCCGCATACTTGCCCTTGATGACGCCATCTTTGTTACGCAGCAAGTACTTTACACCACGTTTACCGCGGAGATACTCCTCATAGAATGCTTCAATCCCACTTTGTCCGATGTAGTCGCGCTGCCTGTAAAATTTGCTCTTGTCACGCTTCAGCTGGTCTTTCGATATTTCACTTACATAACCGAGAGCATTAGCACCGGCGGAACTCGCATATGCGCGTGTTGTTCTTGCTTCGATGTAGAAACCCGGGAATTCATCGATATAGTCCTGCATTCGCGCCAGGTCGACGGTTGAAAGCTGTTTGATAAACGGAGACGGCTGAAGTTCCGAAGCGCGTCTGTTTCGTATTTCGGTACGAAGCGCCTTAAACATCTCATCGAGTTGATCGCGGGTTATCCCGAACACCTCACAGAATCGTGCTGTATCCAGGCGCTTTACTTCTTTGAGTGTGATCATCAGATCAAACTCGGGATTGTTGTAAACGATGAGTTTTTTGTTTCGGTCGTAAATCGTTCCACGCACCGGGTACTGGGGTACCTTAAGGATTGCATTAAACTGCGCGAGATCTTCGTAACTGTCATCCAGAACCTGGATAAAGAAAAGTTTGATCAGGAAGATCATTCCGATCAGCACGAATACTACTTGTATTATTTCTCTTCTTCCTTCGTTCATGTCGAACGGATGGGTTTAGGATACGTTTTTAAAAAATAGCCGGGGTGTACCGACTCGTTATAAAGTTCATTAACGTCTTCGTCCCGGAAACAGCAATTGGGCGATCAAAATTACAGCCGTTGTAAACAATGTGCTTGTCACGACTTTCCACAGTGTAAACCAGAACATTCCGAAGCCCCCTGCTTCGAGGAAAAACAACAATGCGTGATGCAAAAAAATCAACGGCATGGAATAGACCAGGAACCATTGGATTCCGTTCATTGCAAGCGTGGGTACCGAGCTACTGTCGTAACCGCCCTGAGGTGTCAGGGAGTTCAGCCAATAATTCCGCAGGTACATTACCATGACGGATGCGAATGCATGCAGGCCAATACTTTCATAGAACAAATCCACCGCGAAGCCCATCAGGAATCCAATGCCCATCAGTACCAAGGGGTTTGCTTCCACCGGCAGGATCAACAAATATAGTATATAAAGGAAACAGAATGCAGTGTGAAAAAGCACTACGTTCTGCAGAATCATCACCTGATAGAGCAGGTACACAAAGAAGAGGATGATATGTTGGATGCCAAGCCTCATTTTGAATTCATCTCTTCAAAGTCTTCAACAATATCCTTTTCTTCCTTAAACTCACTTCTCACAACGCTGACATAAGACAGCTTCCGGAAGTCTTGAGAGAGCGCCACGGTAATATCGTATGTGAGCGCCTCCGGGCTGAGAACGACGTCGGAAACTGTTCCGATGATTATGCCCTCCGGAAAGATGGCATTGAACCCTGTTGTTACCACAGTATCACCGACGTTCAGCTTTACGTGCCGCGGAATGTAGTTCAATTTTGTAAACTGAGGATCGCGCCCGTCCCATTGAACCGATCCAAAGTAGTTTGAATTCTTCAACATCGCTGATATCATATAGTCAATGTGAAGAATAGACGTCACTACGGAAAAGTTACGGGAGACATTTTTTACTTTACCGATAGCACCGAGCGGACTTATAACTGCCATTCCCGGTTCCAGCCCGTCGGCTTCACCTTTGTTGATTGTAATGAAGTTCTTTACGCGATCGAGTTGGTTATTTACGACTTTGGCGCTGACAAAGGTATATCTTGAGGAAACCAAACTATCATAGCCAGTGACCTGGTAGTTCTTTTCCATGATGTGGCGCTGTTGCTCGACAAGTCGTCGAAGTTCGGCGTTCTCTTCCGCGAGTGTGCGGTTGACATCACTCAACAGAAAATAGTCACGAATACTTTGAGAGAAATTGTTGATCGAGGCTACGATGGTGTTGGAGGAATTAAAAAACTTCGCTCCCTGGTAGTGGTTGTTTTCAACGATCAGCCAGAAGCAGAAGACTTCCAGTACAACAAAAGTAAAAAATGCCCTGTACTGATATACGAATAAAAACAGCCTCTCCATTTACATCCTATGTCATCAACACAGCTCTAAACTGGGGAAGATTCTTTAACGTCTGGCCTGTTCCGCGAACAACAGCCCTTAGCGGATCATCCGCCACATGAATCGGCAGCTTAGTCTTTAATGCGAGTCGCTTGTCGAGTCCGCGCAGCAAGGCGCCACCACCGGTTAGGTAGATACCGCGTTCATAAATATCGGCTGACAATTCCGGCGGGGATGTCTCAAGCGCCTTCAGCACCGCTTCTTCAAGTTTGGATACGGATTTGTCAAGCGCAAACGCGACTTCGCTGTATGAGATCTTTATAGTCTTTGGAATACCGGTCATCAGGTCGCGGCCGCGGATTTCATAGTCTTCAGGTCCGTCGTCCAGCTCGGTCAACGCTGACCCTACCTCAATCTTGACTTTTTCTGCCGAGCGTTCTCCGATGAGGAGGTTGTGCTGGCGGCGCATGTAATCGAGGATGTCGCGGTTGAACGTATCGCCCGCCACCCTGATAGATTGATCACACACTATTCCGGAAAGTGCGATAACGGCGATATCGGTTGTTCCTCCTCCAATATCGACAATCATGTTACCAATAGGCTGATCGATATCAATCCCTGTTCCGATGGCGGCTGCGATCGGTTCATACACCATGTACACCTCTTTGGCTCCCGCGTGTTCAGCTGAGTCGCGCACGGCACGTTTTTCAACTTCCGTGATGCCTGATGGAATACAGATTACCATCCTGTAGGAAGGCGGGAAGAGGCGCTTACCGGTATCGATCATCTTTATGAGTCCACGAATCATCATCTCCGCCGCCTGGAAGTCAGCGATAACGCCTTCCTTTAAGGGGCGAATTGTTTTGATGTACTCGTGCGTCTTTTCGTGCATTTGCATCGCTTCTCTTCCAATAGCAAGCACTTTGTTTTGCTGCTTGTCGATAGCGATGATTGAAGGTTCATCAACAACGATCTTGTCTTTGTAAATGATTAGCGTGTTAGCGGTCCCCAGGTCAATTGCAATGTCACTGGTGAAGAAGTCAAAAAATGCCATGT
>JAEZDW010000052.1 GCA_023417955.1 Bacteroidota bacterium | reverse complement strand
ACTCAAACCAATAAAACATTTTTTGGTTTGGTTATCGGAAGGAATTTTCCGGATAGCCCGTTTTTCCTTCCGAGTCTGCCAGTATCTTTTCCCGGTACGCCACTAAATAATAAGCCTCTCACACAACCTTCTGTCAAAAACAGGAAGCAGAAAGGAGGAACGACCCATGCCGAATGCAGTGGTTGTGTTTGACTAAGTTTATAGCCTGATGCAAAAAACGGCAAACCTAAATCGTCCGGTCACGCGAATAAGTTGCCGCGGCGAACACGCAGGTTTATAATTTGGGAATTTGTAATTGGTTGGCAGTAACCTTCCTTGCGCCCCCTTGCGACCTTGCACCCTTGCGGTGAAAAAAAAACATTCCTTTAAGCAGGCATTGGCTGGCAGCAAACTTCCTTGCGCTCCATTGCGTCTTCGCGACCTTGCGGTGAAAAAAACTTAAACTTGAAGCCACCCTTAGTTACAAACAGCTGGTTCCTGCAGATGTCATCTGATCGCAATCATTCCGACTTGATCACATCCACCGGATTCATTACCCCAGCTTTCCAGGATGAATACCCAGCCGAAAGGATAACCAGGAACAACGAAATACCCGTCACGGCAACAAACAGGAGGCCGCTGACTTCAGTCCTATACGCAAACTGCTCAAGCCATTGTTCACTGGCGATCCATGCCCCGGGAATTGCAACGACATTGGCGATCAACGCAATCTTCACAAACTTGCCTGTATGCAAAACTGATATTTGCTTTGAAGTCGCCCCAAGTACTTTGCGGATACCAAACTCCTTTGTCTTCGCAACTGAGAGGTAAAGCGATAGCGAGAAGATTCCGAGACATGATATTACTACGATAATCCACGTGCAGAATTGCAGCGCTGTATACGCTTTCCGTTCATTGCTGTACTGGTTGCTGTAGAGCTCATCAACTACACTGTAATGAAGGATAAAACCAGGGAGTATTTCCGTGTATTTCTTTTGAATGCGTGCGATCGTTTCATCCAACGGTCCGTTTATCCTGATGTGAACACAAGCACCGGGCCAGTCCGACCACGGAAGCCGCATAACCAAAGGTTCGATCTTCTTATGCAGTGAGTACACGTTGAAATCTTTGACCACACCGACGATAACACCTTCCCATTTTTCGCCATCTGTTTCGTCATAGCCGTAGCTTATTCGTTTGCCTAACGCGTCTTTCCATCCAAAGTGACGAACTGCAGTCTCGTTGACGATAAATGCTTCGTGGGAATCCGTTGCACGCTGTGCATCAAATTCGCGGCCGGCAACCAGTGGTATTCCCGTTGCCCGAAAGAAGTCATGGTCGAAGAACACTTCATTCAACATCATCCGCTTCATTTCACCATCGATTTCCACGCGATACCAGTCGCGATAATATCCGGCGCCTGCGATCCGAAATGTTGAGAATGACACCGCTTCCACTCCCGGGACGTTAGCAAACTCATCCTTAATCACCTGAATCTTTTCTGTGGGATATTGGTCAGGCATATAAGCAACGATCAGATTCTCGCGATCATAACCCGGGTTCCGTTCCTGAATAAACCGGAGTTGTTGCCCAATCACCAACGTGGAAGTGATGCATATGATCGAAATGCCAAATTGACTTATCAATAGCGCCCTGCTGATCTTTGCATGACCCCCGGCTTTTCCAATTGATTTCATATTTTCAATCGGACTTTTGATTGCCAGTTGATAAGCCGGATATAACGTTGACAGGATAATTAATGCGGTGGTGACCACTGCCAGCGTTCCAACCACTTCAGGCTTTATCAACATCGCAAACCTTAAGTTCGGATCCAGCGACTGCTGAACTTCCGGGATCAATAAATACAACGCACAGACGCTGATGATCAATGACAGCACTACGACGAGGCACGCCTCGAAAATTACCTGAAACGCTATCTGCCTCCTGAGCGCGCCCATTACCTTCCTTACTCCAATTTCCTTAAGCCTTTTATGAAAATCAGCAACAGTAAGATTGATGTAGTTGATGCCTGATATTATCACGAGAAAAAGACCCAGCACGGCAAACACAAATACGTAGACTATGTTACCCTTCGCGAAAAATTCAGCATAGATGGGCTTATCGAGATAAAGATTCTTCAGCGGTTGCAGCAGAATTCCGTATTCTTTTTCAAGTCCGCTTTCATTCCTTGTTATTCTTTGCCTTACCGCAGGCGACACTTTGGAAACAAATTCATCAGCATCAGTTCCATCACGTAGACGCAGATACAGAACAGTCGAGCCATCAATACTTATTTCCCAGGGTCCTGCAGGTACGTAAGAGCTGTCGCTTAACGAGCCAAAAGACACCAGTGCCCTGATGTTCAGGTGTGAGTTTGATGGAAGGTCCTTAATTATCCCGGTAACGTGAAGCGACAGGCCAGCTTTGTTAACCAGGGTAATCGCCTCTCCGAAAGGATCGGCCTCATCAAACATTTGCTGCGCGAGTGACTCTGTAAGTACAATTGACCCTGGCTGCTGCAAGGCTCGCTTATCGCCCCTGAGGAAACTGAATGATAAAACGTCAAAGATTGAACTATCGGCTTCTGCAATTCCCTCTGTGTGGAAAGATTTATTGTTCACGCTTACCTGATACCTCCCGGGGAAGCCCATTCGTGCGTATTCGCGTACTTCCGGAAACTCGGTCTTGAGCATGGGCCCTACACCTGTCGGAACCAATGCGTATTTAGCCATCTCACCATTTTCTCGCCACTGGGAATTGACGCGATATATGTTTTGGTAATCCGTGTGAAATTTATCGAACGACAACTGGTACGAGACGTACAACACGATTACCAGAAGACTCGTCAGTGTGAAGCAAAGCCCCAGCAGTTTAAAACTGAAATTCAGCTTGCTCTTCACAAAATGTCGTAAGGTAGTCTTGAAGTAATGATGAACCATGGCACCTTGATTGGGACTGATCGAAAGTCTATTTCTTACGAGAATTCCGGGACGAAAGAAACGAAGCACAGCAATGATGAGTCTCCATCGCGCCTTTTGCGTACCGTGGTGTTTAATATCATGCTGATAAATTTCAACCAGGTCACCAATGATCTGATCAACAACGTGGTCCGGACAAATGGTCCGTAAAAACCGTTCAGCCCATTTAGGAAATGACTGCATTCAGGTGTGGACTGATTTCAACTGAGGCACAAGCTTCCATATTTCGGTCCGCTTTTCTTTCATCGAACGAAGTACGCCAATGCCAGCGGTGGTAATAGTATAAATGCGTTTGCTTCTCCCACCGCGTTCAGCAGTAGCGCCACCCACCTTCGACTTCGCGTAGCCTTTATCTTCAAGGCGGTACAGGACAACATGAACAGCGCTTAACGTGACCTTCCGGCCAAGCCACTTTTCAACTTCAAGAGCGATGGCAGCGCCATACGCATTTTCATCCAACGCGGCTACCATGGATAGTATTAATTCCTCGAAGTCGTTTAGGAATTCCTTTGCCATTTCCTTCTGATTTCAGAATGAAATAAGGAAAATTATTTAAAGAAAGCAAACGGAAGTGCCCATCTCCAGTAAGCAGGAACCTGAATCAGGTGTTTATTGAATGGGAGTGTTAAAAAGCAGCGGAATTGCAGGGATCAGGCTAAAGGGAGGCAGATCAACCCAGGTATGTCTTCAACGTTGAACTTCTCGCTGTATGCCTGAGTCGGCGTGTGGCCTTTTCTTTAATCTGTCGCACGCGTTCGCGCGTGAGGTTGTAATGCTCACCAATTTCCTCGAGGGTCATTGATGCATTGTTATTGAGACCAAAGTATAGTTGAAGGACATCTGACTCGCGGGCAGTTAGTGTTGCCAGTGCCCGTTGTACTTCAAGGACGAGGGAATCAGAAATCAGTGCGGTATCAGGTTTTGATTCATTTTCGTCGTGGAGGACATCAATCAAACGATTCTCCTCACCACTAAGCAGAGGCGCGTCGACGGATATATGTCTGCCGGCCACTTTAAGATTGTCTCTTACGTCCTCTTCACTTATTCCGATCATTTCTGCTACCTCCTCTGTTGAAGGCTCGCGCTGGTATTTTTGTTCAAGCTCGGAAAACGTCCTGTTGATTTTGTTTAATGAGCCGACACGGTTCAAAGGCAGGCGCACGATACGGGACTGCTCTGCCAGTGCCTGCATAATGGCCTGGCGTATCCACCAAACGGCATAGGAGATAAATTTGAAACCCCGCTGCTCATCAAAGCGTTTCGCTGCCTTGATCAAACCGAGATTGCCTTCGTTGATGAGATCGCCGAGCGTGAGGCCATTGTTTTGATATTGCTTCGCAACAGATACAACAAAGCGCAAGTTCGCTTTCGTTAATTTTTCCAACGCAATCTGATCACCTTCCCGAATCCTTTTTGCAAGTTCAACTTCGTCCTCAGCCGTGATCAGGTCAACCTTTCCAATTTCGGTTAAGTATTTATCCAGAGACTCACTTTCTCTGTTGGTAATCTGTTTGCTAATCTTAAGTTGGCGCATGTTTACGGTTTAGGCAAATAATTTCAAGATGATTTAACTCCGCGTTAGACTGGCGCTATAAGCTCCCGCTCAAAATACACCCTGGGCTTTGCTGCATCTTTGCCAACGACTGAGCAATAGTAAATACGTTGATAGTACCTGGTGCTTTGCAACTTTACAGTTGGCGCTTCTATAGCATCGATAAAAGAACCGACTTCGTATGCATTGTCTTCATTAGTCTGAAAACCCATTGTTTGTGCACACGTACTTCGGTACTATATGCTTTAAGTGTATGTTGAAGACTTTTGTGCAGCAACCTGCACACCTTTATCATTGCAATGGCCGACCGACTAGAAGGACCTGGAATGAGGAAGTGGCTAAAGGTACGACTTTATGATCGCCAAATTGGGAATAATCGTAAATTAGTTTCAATTATCGATGTTTCGTTCGACTGCAGCAGACAACCACGAAGTGCGCAGCCGTCACGCACTTTCCGGAAAGACAAGGAAATCGTTACTTAGCATTGTTTAAGTTAAAAAACCCACGCCAGTATGAAAGAACTGCAGAAGGACATTATCATCAACAAGAACGGTCCAATCATTATAATTGAAGACGATGCAGACGATCAGGACCTTTTAACCGAAATTTTTGAGACCCTCAACTACCAGAATAAGGTTCTATTCTTCTCGGATGGGCAGGAGGCGCTGAATTACATAATCGATTGTAAAGAACCGCCATTTCTCATACTATCCGACATCAATCTTCCTAAACTAAATGGCTTCGCTCTCAGGGAAAAACTCAAGATGGATGAAAAACTGAGCAACAAGTGTATACCGTATCTTTTCTTTTCAACTGCCTCAAATCAAAATTCAGTTATTAAAGCGTATAGTCAATCCGTGCAGGGGTTCTTTGTTAAAAACGATTCGATGAGTGAGTTAGAACAGACCATCAGGGCGATAATGGAATATTGGAGGCGTTGTGCCGCACCAAATGATTTCACGCAGTAATGGAATACTTCCGTTAGTGCCTCGCTCTAAAGTATTAGTACTGATATACCAGCGCATTTATGTTCATTCCGGCTCCTACCGACGCCATAAGAATATAATCACCGGAATTGATTTCATGGCCAGCTAACTGCTTGCGACAGATCAAATCCAACAAAGTCGGTACGGTCGCAACAGAACTGTTCCCAAGCCACCCAATAGTCATCGGCATAAGGTTACCTGGAATTTCATTTTGGCCATAAAGTTTGAAGAGTCTTTGAAGGATCGCGTGATCCATTTTATCATTCGCCTGATGCACCAGTACTTTTTTGATATCGTTCAAATGAAGACCAGCTTTGTCGATCACCTCCTTCATAACGAGAGGAACGTTAGTCAGCGCAAACTCATATACTTTACGTCCGTTCATTTTAAGAAACTGATCATTCTCATCAGTCAAGTCCGAATAAGAAGAATCCATTCGGAGCAGATTTGATT
>JAEZDW010000027.1 GCA_023417955.1 Bacteroidota bacterium | reverse complement strand
GCGATCCTTCAGGAAAAAGATATACTTTCTTTCCTGCTCCGTATCCGTAACAGGCTTGAATCGCACAATGCCTTCAACCAGGAAATTTTTCTTTTCAATGTTATATAAATGATAGGCACCCTGTTGTTTTACAAGGGCGACTGAATCAGACCATGGATGGATTTCTGTAAATATTGCGTCGCTGATCTTCCTGTCATTTTGATCAACAAAACTATAACCCGACTCGTGATAGACGACATAGTACTGCTTTCCAAATCGCGTTACATTTTTCGTGTATGCCGGTTTGATAAGCGTCTTCGTTCCAAGGTCATAAAGGCCAAACTTCATCCCCTTTAGCAGGCTGATCATACCATCGACAGCGCTTCCAATTGCATCAAACTCGAACTGCAATACGGTTTTTCCGCTAATATCAATCAGCCCTTTCTTGTCTTTGCGCATCGCCGTGAAATATCCGTTGCCCACGTATTGCAGACGGTCGAACGTTCCGGTGAATCGCACCTCGCCCCTGGCATCATAGACGGTGGTCTTCTTGTTGTGTACAATGGCAAGAAATGAAAGCGTGTCCTTACCCGGAAGGAATACGTATTCATCCGGCATTGGCATTAACCGCGTATAAGCTGCGTTGCCTGCAAAGTGTACTTCTACTGAATCGCCTTTTTTTCCGAAGGCAAAATTCCCGGCAAAGAGTATTGAATCGTACGGAACTGATTTTGCAATGCGTTCGCGAGGATCGTACAACGTCCAACCGTCAGGCATTTTTGCAGCGACCCAGGGTTCCCGAATTTCAATGGCGGTAAAGTACTCTGATCGCTCACCATAGGAATTAAAAGTGAACAAACCATTGGCAGACTTGCCCGTACCTCCGAAAAACGATGACGATAACTTATAATCGCCCATAGGTATGAGTTCCCGTCCGTCCTGAGCAATCAAGCCTTCGAGGCTGTCTTGTTTAACCAACAGGTTCTCTCCAATGCGACGAACTTCGGTATACCGGACTGACAACGCAGGTTCGCTGGCGGTGGTCGGGGACGTGATCGACTCAAGAGTGCGGAGTTCAACCGTTATTCCGTGCGAGAATACAAGCACCTCACCAGTTACCGAGATATCGGCATAACGGGGTTCCACAATCTTCTTGCCTGTAAAGCTAAGCAGCCCCCACCCATCTCCTGTTTCGATTGCAAGAACCCTTCCAAGAAGGATTTTTGCATTTCGGATCCCGGCATCAAGAATTTTGAGCCCACTTTTATGCATGATGAGATTGCCAGTTGTCTTCCCGACGATCAGAAATCCATAGCCGAGGTCATCAACCGATTCAATATCACTATCAGACAAAAGGACAGCACCGTTTTGTGCGATGAGTTTGCCTTTAAGTTGAATCACATCATCGGAAATGTTTCCGCACAGGTAATGACCATCAATTTCTGCTTCAGTCGCCGGCCACACTTCCTTACCAGAAGCGGTCATCAATCCGAATCTGCCACCCGTTAAGAATGGCACAAGATAATCCCGCGCAGATTGCATTACCTGTGCCAGTGAATCCGTCACAAAAGCCGTGGGGAAGAGTGATTCTTTCCTTTCTTCGACAAGGATATGATAAAGAATATCAGCGGCTGTCTTCGAGAATCGGCTGGCCGGATAACGCTCCAGGAATGTCATGAAGGAAGTGGGCGCGCCCGATGAGGTAAGAATCTGAAAAATGCTTTTCTCTGCCTGGGTACGGTACGGTGTGTTTGGATAATCACGGAGAAAGAGTTCAAAGCTTTCCAGTCGCTGGTCGCGCGTGAAGTATTCAAACAAAAGCTTCTCGTACGTGGCGCGCGCCTGAGGAACTTCCCGAGCATCCGGGTACTTGTCGATGAAAGCTAGAAATGCCTCGTAGTGATTTGCTTCCTCTGCCTTGCGGAATGCAGCTGCATTGCGCAGATCAATCGCCGATTGTCGTTCCAGCGCATACGGAAACGCCTCAATGAACCTGATATAAGATTCCTCAAGACCCTGAATATGAGCGTGTTCAAACGCTGATTTTTCTATTTGGCGACGAAGTTCAAGGATTGACGTACTGTCGACCGGAAACCGGGTCCACTTCTCGCGCGTCTTGACAGATACGTCGCTATTCCATTGCATCAACGCGATATCAGCATACTTATAGGCGGAGTCGAGATGGAAGGCGGGATTTTCGTTTGCAAAATAATACTGGCTCAGTACATAAAAAGCCGGTACATTCGCAGAGTCCTTGAGCAATGACTTTTCAAGGATCGACAGAGCTTTACTCCATCGCCCGGCGCCGAGATTTTTTAGCGCGGCCTTTTCCCTTACTTGTGCATGCACCAGAAAGGGGATGAGGAGCACCAGAAATACAGTGATGACTTTTCTAAACAATGTCTGATCCTATATTTGCAAGTGGCAAAACTACGAAGTTCGGGTCAAGATTTATTGCCCCAACGTTGCGATGGTGTTGGATGATGTAATAAATTTTGTAAATTTTCCGTTTGTTTAACACTCTCTCATGGCAAAGCTTAAGAATATCATTAAACAACTCTCAGAAAAA
>JAEZDW010000491.1 GCA_023417955.1 Bacteroidota bacterium | reverse complement strand
CCTTTATCTCGACAAGTACTGGTCAAAAAAAATCCCTGATAAGGCAGAGCGATTGAACTATATTCTTGCATCGTACAACGCCGGACTTTCGCATATCATTGACGCTTATCGGCTTGCGGAAAAGTATGGCAGTGATCCCACTAAATGGAAAGATGTAGAGGCGTGGTTGCAGAAAAAATCAGACCCGAAATACTATCGTGATCCCGTTGTTTCCGTCGGATACTGCAAATGCGAGGAGCCGATTAACTACATTAAAGAAATTATGCATCGATACGAGCAGTATCGCCTGCATATCGATTCATGATGTTGGTGTTCGCTTAAGTTGCGCGGCAATCGCGGCGAAATCCAACTTTTCCCATCCATGCTCAATATCAGCTTGGGCCATCACGCCCCTCATGATTTCAGCCTGACGCCTTCCGATAGCCATCGCGTTGCTGTATGGAATGTCAGGGCGGAATGTTACCATGGAATACTGCGGAATCCATTGATCAGGATATAGCTCATGAATTCTGGCTTCGATCCTTTTCTGAAGCAGGAACTTGTCATCCGCAACGCGGTCGCGCATTTCGATGAAGTTTTCGAGCGCGAGCTGCGCGATTGCATCTGCATTTTGTTTGCGCTCCTGCTGAAATCTTTCGAGTACTTTGTCCCAGTCGTCGTTTGCGTCGTCAAGCATGTCATTAAGAACGCGGCAATCTTCAAAACCGGCATTCATGCCCTGTCCGTAAAACGGCACAACAGCATGCGCCGCGTCTCCGATCAGTAGCGTGCGGTTTATTACCCAGGGATAACATTTTATAGTAACAAGCGAAGACGTTGCGTTTCGCTGAAAATCATCCAGCAAGGTTGGCATCAAACGCATTGCATCAGGGAAATACGTTTCAAAAAAAATCGTGATCTTTTCCTGGGCGTTGAGTTCGGCAAACGAGTTCGCGCCTTTGAACGGCAGGAACAACGTGCATGTGAACGTCTTGTCGGGATTGGGAAGTGCAATCATCATGAAGCTCTCACGCGGCCAGATGTGCAGGGCATTCTTCTCAAGCTGAAATTCACCGGCAGGAGATGCAGGGATGTGCAGCTCTTTATAACCGTGTTCAATGTAGCTTTGTGCATAATTGAACCTGTCCGTTGTCTGCATGGCTGAGCGCACCGCCGAGAAAGCACCGTCAGCGCCGATAATCAAATCAAATTTCTCTGTCGTTGTATCTGCCTCAGCATTGCTCAGGGTTAATTGCGTTGTGTTAAGATCAACATTTACGCATCGGTGATTGAAGCGAAATTCTGCACCAGCTTTTTCTGCCTCATTGATCAGCACCATGTTTAAATCGGAACGGCTGACTGAATTGATGTATTCACCTTCCTTTCCGTAGGGCTGAAATGTAAGTGACCCTGCGGTGTCGTGCATCATGCGTCCATGCATCGGGATTGCTATGCGACGAATCGCATCGGCGAGTCCGTGTTCACCCAGCGCTTTCAAACCACGGGCACTGAGTGCGAGGTTGATGGATCGTCCGCCGTCGACGCGTTCCTTGCGCAGGTCGGGGCGTCGCTCAAATACGGTAATCCGGTAGCCGCGCTTTTTTAAGTAAAGCGCCAACAGTGAACCCACTAATCCGGCTCCCGTGATCGCGATATGGGACCGTTCTTTTGTCATTTAATCAGCCTGCTGAAAATCTCACAAAAACGAAATACTTCTTCGAAGGTATTGTACATAGGTGTTGGAGCGACGCGTATGACATTGGGCTCGCGCCAATCAGCAATGACTCCCGCCTTTTTTAATTTGTTGAATACATTCCTGCCATTGTTCCTGATGAATAGCGAAAGCTGGCAACCCCGCTCTTCGGGATTTTCCGGTGTGATGATTGAAAATCGCTCGCCGGAAGGATCCATCTGTTTTAAGAGGTGATAGAGGTAGCCGGTAAGCATAACACTTTTCTTTCGCAGTTTTTTCATGCCTGCTTTTTGGAAGAGCTCCAGCGCAGAAAGGTGTGCCGCTGCCTGAAGGATAGGCACATTCGATAACTGCCAGCCGTCGATGCCGCTCATGGGTTTGAATCCCTTCTTCATCTGAAAGCGTTCTTCTTCGTCGTGGCCCCACCAGCCTGCGAAGCGTGGTAATGCAAAACTGGTTGCGTGCCGTTCGTGCACAAACGCTCCTGCTATCGCACCCGGTCCGCTATTGAGATATTTGTATGAGCACCACACTGCAAAATCAACGTTGTCGTCGTGCAGTTCAAGCGGTACGTTGCCAACTGCGTGAGCCAGGTCAAATCCGGCAAGTGCTCCGACGGCATGGGCAGCCTCCGTTATTTTTTTCAGATCAAAAAACTGACCTGTATAATATTGTACGCAGCCTATGAGCACGAGTGCAAGCGACTCGCGATGTTGCTCAATGGCTGAAATAATGTCCTCTGTGCGAATGGTGAACTCGCCTTCGCGCGGAGCTACTTCAATTAATCCGTCCTGCGGATCTATGCCGTGGTACTTCAATTGCGATTCAACGGCATACTGATCTGAACTGAACGCGCCAGCCTCTGTAAGGATTTTATAGCGGTGCTTTGTCGGGCGATAAAATGATACCATCATCAAATGAAGATTGACGGTGAGTTGGTTCATCGCGACAACTTCTGATGGTTTTGCGCCGGTTATTGCAGCCAGATATTTCTTGCTGAGTTTGTGATACTGCACCCAGGGCCGGCGTGCATGAACATGGCCTTCACCCGCAAGTGTAGCCCAGTCCTGAAGTTCCTCCAATATGATTGACTTCGTACTTCGCGGTTGCAGGCCGAGTGAGTTTCCGATCAGGTAAATTGCTTTCTTTCCATTTGCGAGGGGCATGTGATACATTCCGCGGAATTCCCGCAGAGGATCGTCCTTGTCTAACTGTCTCGCAAAGCGGAGGGAGTTTTCGTACTTTATTGCTCTCATGAATCGCGTTCTCAAAATAAACTTAGCTGGCGCATCAGCGAACCCTCATGATGTAATAACCATTGTTTGTTCTCAAGGCCGCCGGCATACCCTGTAAGATCTCCGTTCTTGCCAATAACCCGATGACAAGGAATAATAATGGCAATAGGGTTCACGCTGTTGGCGACTCCCGCGGCACGAATCGATTTGACATCACCCAGACGCACCGCGAGTTCTTCGTACGAAATCGTTTTGCCAAAAGGGATTGTCAGAAGTTCTGCCCAGACGCGTTTCTGAAAGTCCGTTCCGTCGGCGCGAAGTTCCACGGTAAAGAACTTCCTGCCCTTCTTGAAGTATTCGTCAAGTTCCTCAATACATTGATCAATAACCGCAGTCCTGACTTCCTCACCGCGGTCTTCGTTATTGAACAGTACGTGGGTTACTGCATTGTCCGATGAAAGGATCATCAGTTCACCCACAGGAGAATCGTAATACCCTCTTCCACGCATGACTTATACGAATCTTGGATCGGCTTCCATTACGGTACCGCATTTTGAACAGGTGCGAAGTTCCTTTGAACCATAAAATTCGCGGAAACGCGGAAGAAAGTCCTTCTCAATATTGTCGAGATGAAACCGGTATTCGTGGAGTTTGTTGTTGCAGTTTTCACAAAACCATATCAGGCCGTCTTCAATTTCCTGTTCCGGCCGTTTTGTTTCAATAACCAGTCCGATGGTATTTGCAGGGCGCTCGGGACGATGAGGGACGCGCGCCGGAAGCAGAAACATTTCGCCTTCGCGGATGGGAATGTTCACTGGTTTGCCGTCTTCCTGGATGCAGACATTGATGTCGCCTTCAAGCTGATAAAACAATTCCTCGGTTTCGTTGTAATGAAAATCCTTCCGGGCATTGGGACCACCAACAATCATCACGATGTAGTCGCCGGCATCGGCATACAGGTTTTTATTCCCAACCGGTGGCTTCAGGATTTCACGGTTGTCGTTGATCCACTGCTTAAGATTAAATGGTCTTCGTATCGCCATGGCTATGATTGTTGTTTGAAAAAGACGCGCGCGTCCGGTTTGACGGGTCGCTGTCGTCAAAACTAATAGATTGCGACTATATTTACATACTTAGCTCGGGATATGGACTTAAATCTGAATGGAAAACACGCCGTCGTCTGCGGCAGCACGCAAGGTATTGGAAAGGCGGCGGCAATTGAACTTGCAAAATTAGGCGCGCGGATCACGCTTCTTTCGCGAAACGAGCAGAAGCTGGCCGACACCTTGAAAGACCTGCCGGAATCCAACGACGTGAAGCATGGTTACCTCGTGGCAGATTTTGCAAAACCGGCGTCGTGGGGTGAACAGTTCCGGCAATTTGCGGCGGAGAATGCAGTTGATATATTGATTAATAATTCCGGAGGTCCGGCACCTGGCCCGGCGATTGATGCAGAGGCCGACGCTTACCTGCAGGCGTTCATGGCCCTCCTCATTTCAAATCAAACGCTCGTGCAGGCGGTAGTGCCTCAAATGAAATCGCGTCGGTGGGGCCGCATCGTGAACATTATTTCAACGTCCGTAAAGATGCCAATCCGCGGACTCGGCGTGTCCAACACGATTCGCGGCGCCGTCGCAAACTGGTCAAAGACTTTATCGGTTGAACTAGGTC
>JAEZDW010000460.1 GCA_023417955.1 Bacteroidota bacterium | reverse complement strand
CGGTAATGGCGACTGAACTGGAGACGCGTATCCATGAAGCGATGGACAGGCTGCCTGAACAGTGCCGGCTTGTTTTTAAGCTGTCGCGTTTTGAGGAATTGAAATACTCCGAAATAGCCGAACATCTGAACATCAGCATAAAGACGGTGGAGAATCACATGGGTAAGGCATTGAAGCTGATGCGTGAACAATTGCGGGAATACCTGCCGCTGTTGATCATTTTGATGAATGGATTTTTAAACTGAGACCTTTGAAGAACGAATTGGAAAATATTGACGACCTGATTGGCAAGTACCTGGCGGGCGAAGCCTCAGAATACGAGCGCGACACGGTATCGCTATGGGTGCGTCAAAGCGATGAAAATGAGCGATACTTCAATCAGATTCGCACGATATTCGACAAGGCCGCAGCTGTAAAGGATGTGCCTGAATTTGATGTCGATGCGGCATGGAATAAAGTTAAGGCCGATCTGAAAGGACGTTCAATGTCAATTCCGCCGGACGGGGGCAAATCCGTGAACTTCTGGTATCGCGCAGCTGCGATTGCGATCATCATTTCGGGTGTTGGCTGGTATTTGCTCACTATCGATTCAACGACCTACGCCCCTCTTGAAGTGGTTGCAGAATCTTCAACACGAACCGATACGTTGCCCAATGGCGCTAATGTTTTCCTGAACAAACAAACTCATCTTGCGTATGAATTCGATAAGAAGTCAAAAACGCATGAAGTGAAACTTAAGGGTGAAGCCTATTTTGATATTAATAAGACGCGCAAAGAGGAATTTATAATCGACGCGGGCGATGTCTTTATTCAGGATATCGGTACCTCGTTCAATGTAAAAGCTTATCCTGAATCTGACGAGGTCGAGGTTCTCGTTGAAGAAGGCGAAGTTCGTTTCTTCACAGCAAACAATCCCGGGATTACACTGAAGGCCGGCGGCAAGGGGTTGTATCACAGAAAGACCGACACGTTCTCAGTAGACGAGCCTGAAGCCAACATCACTGCTTACAAGACGCGTTCGTTCGTATTTACTGGTACTGATCTCAAGACGGTTGCGGAAACTGTGAACTATGTTTATGAAAAACAACTCATTGTTCCGGCGCACCTGGAGACCTGCACGATAACCGTATCTTTCCGCGATGAACCGGTAGAAGAAATCGCTGCGATTATCGCGGAAACCCTCGCCCTTCAGTACACAGATGACGGTAACGAAATTGTATTCTCGGGAGATGGCTGCCGGTAAAGTGCGGGCCGCGCTATGGAACGGAGTAGCCCTGGCGCTTTTTATGTTCCTTATCAGCCCGCATGCAATCGCACAAAGCAACGTACGATTCCTCGAACGTTCAATTACCATAACACTTGACAGAGTTCCGACGGGCGAAGCCTTGAAGAGAGTTTCGCGGGAAGCAGGAGTTACGTTTTCTTACAGTTCGAAACTCTTCGACGAATCTCAGCCCGTTACGCATCGGTTCATCAATCAAACCGTGCGCGAAATCCTTGACGAGCTTTTCAAAGGAACTATAGAGTATCGTGAACGCGGCAAGTACATTATTCTTCTCCGCGGAAAAGAAAAGGCAGCTCAGGCGGACTCGAAGACGTTTAGTGGTTACATTATCGATGAGGCTACTGGTAAACGCCTCCGGAACGTGAGCGTATACGACCCGACTACGCTCGCGTCGGCGGTCACCGACGAATATGGATTCTTCAACATTGAAATTAAGAATCCTACTGCTGAAGAGGTTAAGCTCGCTGTGAAGAAGGCGCAGTACACAGATACCCTGGTCGTTGTGCCGCGAAAAAACCGGCAGCTTCTCAAGATCCCGATAAAGTTTGATGCCGACCGGATAGAAACGATGGCCGACAGCGTGGGAAGTAAATTCGCGCGTTTCTTTAATCGGATTTTCCAGGCAACGGAAGATGCTGTAAACATGGAAAATATCCGCGACACGATATATCGAAAAACCCAGTTTGGATTTGTTCCATTTATCGGCACCAACGGTGGCCTGAGTGGAAACGTGATCAATGATTACTCCTTCAATTTATTTGGTGGTTACAGTCTTGGTAACCGCGTGTTTGAATACGCTGGTCTGTTCAATGCCAGCCGCGGTAACGTGTCCGGTGTGCAAATCGCTGGTCTTGCCAACGGTGTTCTTGGACGCTCAGAGGCGGTTCAATTCGCGGGCATGCTGAATTTAGGAGCGGATGAGGTTCGCGGTACCCAGATAGCAGGTGTGGCAAACGTGGGACTTGCATCAACAAAGGGCATCGGGGTTGCCGGTATGGCAAACGTATCACTTGATGGCCAACGGGGTGCCTATGTCGCGGGCCTGGCAAATGTGTCAACAGGCGAATCGGGCCCGGCACAGGTGGCAGGATTTGCTAATTTTAGTAAGGGTGATTTTCGCGGCGCTCAAATCGCCGGTTTCACAAACGTGGTTACCTCAAATGTGAGAGGTGCTCAGGTCAGCGGCTTTGCCAACGTCGCCGGTGGAGATGTGAGTGGTGCACAGGTCGCTTCGTTCTTTAATATCGGGCGCGACGTAAAGGGAACCCAGATCGGCCTTTTTAATTACGCACGCAGCATGCGCGGTATTCCCGTCGGGTTGCTGAGTTTCGTTGCCAAAGGCTATCACAAGATTGAAGTGTCCGCAGACGAAATCTTCTACCTCAACCTTGCGTTTCGCACAGGTGTCCGTCACTTCTACAATATCCTGACCGTCGGAGCGAAGCCGCAGAGCTTTGGGGAAGATCAGTCGTTCTGGACTTTCGGTTACGGAATTGGTACGGCGCCTAAACTAACGAAGTGGCTCTCCCTGAATGTTGATATTACGTCCAGCCAGATTGTGTATGGAAAAATTGAAAAGATTAACCTCCTGAATAAAGCCTACACCGGACTCGATTTCCATCTCACGAAGAACTTCTCTGTCTTCGGAGGCATTACGCTCAACGGTCAGGTTACTGATCGATACTATGCGGAGTATCCGGAATTATTCACGCACTACGAACCATCAATCATCGAGGAGAGAAACCTGAATGACGATCTCAGCCTTCGTATGTGGTTGGGAGGAAAAGTCGGGGTGCGGTTCTTTTAGGCGTGCACAGGCTTCCTGCCGAGGTTGTACAACATCCGCGCATGCGCACGCAAAGCACCCGTAAATGTTGGGATCGACTTGTACGGTAACCCGAATTCCTGAGCAGTACCCTGTACGATTTTCGATATCGCCCGGTAATGTACGTGGCATACATTCGGGAACAGGTGGTGTTCTATCTGGTAATTAAGTCCGCCGACATACCACGAGAGTATGCGGTTTTCATTTGCAAAATTAGTCGTTGTCCTGAGTTGGTGAACGGCCCACGAATTTTCCATCTTTCCGCCTTCCGCGGGAAGCGGGTATTCAGTCCCATCAACGACGTGTGCGGGTTGAAAAATGATTGCCAGAATAAATCCTGCAACGTAATGCATGACGACAAAGCCAATCAGCACCGTGCCCAGTGAAAGGTCTGTTAATAATAATGGAAGACCAATAAGGTATCCGAAATAGAGTAATTTCGAAGCCACCAGTATCGCGGCTTCTTTCGCGACAGTTGTCTTTTGCGTTTTGATCAGATCTTCGCGGTGATACTTCACAATCCTGACAAAGTCTTTAACCAGCACCCAAACCAGCGTCATCAATCCGTAAAAAAACCATGCGTATACGTGTTGCAGGCGGTGTATTTGTTTCCATTCGCCGTAAGGGGTCATGCGAAGTATTCCGCGGGGACTGATGTCTTCATCGACATCATGAACGTTTGTGTACGTATGGTGAAGGACGTTGTGCTGGATTCGCCAGTTGAATGCATTGCCGCCAACCATGTTCAGTGAATAGCCGATGAAATTGTTAACCCACTGTTTGTTTGAATACGCACCGTGGTTTGCATCGTGCATGACTGAGAGACCGATCCCTGCGATGCCAATTCCCATTACAACGGCAAGCGCCAGCAGAAGCCAGGGCTGCGTGACAACATTACTGATGATAACAAAATATGGTATCCAGTAAAGACCATACATGAAGCAGGTTTTGAAGATCATCTCACCGTTTGCCCACCGCCTGGTTGAGCGCGTTTTGAAATGTTCGTTAACACGTTTGTTGAGTGTCGAAAAGAAGTCGGCGTTTGAAGAAGAGAACCGGATTGTAGTTGATTGCATACAGTACTAAGTTTTGAAGTAGTCGACTCCAAAACAGTACGCGGTGTTAGGGAAGCAGACAATTAAAGATAAAGAAAACGCGGGAAGTAACAATTGTTAGCTTCGCGGAACGGATAAAAGAATGTGTAATGAATCAGGATAATTCTGCAATAATTGTCCTTCCGCCCTTCGTAACGTCGCCGATTTTAACGTTGACTTTCGCATCCAGCGGCAGGAAAATATCGACGCGTGATCCAAACTTGATGAAACCAAATTCCTGACCCTGTTCAAGAACCTGACCTTCCTTAACATAGCATTTGATCCTTCGGGCAAGCGCGCCTGCAATTTGTCTGAACAGAATTTCGGGACCGTTGTCCATCTTCACGGCAACCGTAGTCCGTTCGTTTTCAGTGCTTGATTTTGGATGCCACGCAACGAGGTACTTGCCTGGATGATATTTGTAGAAACTGATCTTTCCGCCAACGGGCATCCGATTAACGTGTACGTTTACCGGCGACATGAAAATAGAAACCTGTTTGCGTTTCTCTTTGAAGTATTCGGATTCAATTGCTTCTTCAATAACGACTACTTTCCCGTCGGCGGGAGCGAGGACTACTTTTTCGTTACGTGTGATGTCGAAAATCGGATTACGGAAGAACTGCAGAATGAGCAGGTAAAACAGCACACTTACCAGGATAACGCTGTTTTGCACGAGCCGGCTTTCCGGATAAAAATATAATACGGCCCAGTTCAACAGGAAAAGGGCGACCAGCAAAACAAATAATAAGGTGCGGCCTTCGCGATGGATTGTCATCAAAAATGGTTTAATGCGGGGACAAAGTTAAGAAAGAATGGGCACAAGCCCATCCAAATATGATATCGGTTGGAGATGACGGGCGATTAATATCCGCCGCGGTACTTGTATGTCTTCGCAACCTTGTCGATAGCCACCATGTAAGCAGCAATCCGCATCGGGACTTTGTATTCGAGCGCAGTCTTATACACGTTGTTAAACGCGTCTTTCATGATGCGGTCTGATCTGCGGTTTACCCGATCGGCAGTCCACTTGTAACCAAGGCGATTTTGCACCCACTCGAAATAAGACACGGTTACACCACCTGCGTTTGCAAGAATGTCGGGAACAACCGTAATGCCTTTTTCATGGATGAGATTGTCCGCACGCGATGAAGTCGGACCGTTCGCTCCTTCGACGATAAGTTTTGCTTTGATGTCAGGAGCGTTATTGCTCGTGATTACGTCTTCAGTTGCTGCAGGAACAAGGATATCAACCGGAAGTGTGAGCAAATCGTTGTTCGAGATTTTTTCCGCGCCGGCAAAGCCTTCGAGCGATCCTTTGTGGGCGTCGCGATATTTGATCGCTTCGCCGATGTCGATACCGTCGGCATTGTAGTAAGCGCCGGCGAGGTCGCTGATGGCCTGAATGATCAGTCCGCGTTCGTGGAGCAGGCGTGCTGCCCAGGAACCAACGTTTCCGAATCCCTGTACCGCGCACGTTGCTTTATATGGATTGATCTTGAGTTTTTCCATCGCCGTAAGGGCTGTTACCATCACACCGCGACCAGTGGCCTCGGTTCTACCGAGTGAACCTCCCATAACGAGAGGCTTACCTGTTACAACGGCGTGCGTTGTCATCCCCTGAACGCGGGAATACTGGTCCATCAGCCAGGCCATTTCACGCGGCCCTGTGCCCATATCGGGTGCAGGAATATCCTGATCGGGACCGAAAACGTCGGCCATTGCCTGGGTGTAGGCACGCATCAGACGTTCGATTTCTCCTGCAGACATTTCGCGCGGGTTACACGTTACGCCCCCTTTAGCTCCGCCATACGGGATATCAACCACGGCGCACTTCCAGGTCATCCAGGCAGCGAGTGCTTTCACTTCGTCGAGGTTTACATGCGGATCGAAACGGATACCGCCTTTTGAAGGGCCCAGAATGGTTGAGTGTATCACCCTGTAGCCTTCAAAAACCTTGATTGTTCCATCATCCATCGTGACCGGCAGGGACACGATTACCTGACGGGCCGGATTTTTCAGGACGTTATAGATCTCTTCCTCAAGGCCGAGAATCTGTGAGGCCTTGTGGAAGCGTGACATCATTGCTTCAAATGGGTTTTCTTTGTCTTTTAAGGGAGCGGGTTCTATGTATGCCATAAAAAATGGAATGTGACGGTCGTTGCGAATTTATGTCTGTGTCGCCAGCTAAAAAAGCGGGGCGAAAACGGTTGCAAAGATAACTAAAATCAATGCGGCCCCTGTTCTTTAGGATAAAAATTCGGTTTGCAGAACTTTATCAAATCTTTATGCCCCGTTTACCCTGCCGGGGAACTTTTATTTCGTCTTTTTCGAAAATCATCCACAGAGATTTTGCCGGCACCCGCAATAAAAAAGAATGCATTCCCGAAAAGCATCATGAGCGCATCAAATGACTGCTCGAAAGTCAGGCCGATATGTGCAATCAGAATGGCAGCAATAAAGTTTATTACCATAATCAGGGCGGATATGCGAATGTACGCACCCAGCATGATCAGGATGCCGCAAATGAACTGGGCATACACGGAGACATAGGCTGCCAGTAAAGGGAAGACTACGTTGTGCTGTTCGAGGAAGTCGCGGAATTCGAGCATTCGCGCATAGCTGAATACGTTGTCCTGAGTCCCGTCGATCAGGCGCCAGCCAATTATCAGCCGCAGGAATATGTAGCCATACTCTCTGCGTTTGTCCAGGTAGCTGTTGAGTTGTGCTGCGAATTTCATATCACCTCTTAATTCCAGCCTCCTCCTATAAGTAATGGCCGGTGTAATATATCCTGCATTATTGAGTCAATTCCAGGTATGCTACGATGAACGGAATCGAGATTATCAGTCCGTCAAAGCGATCCAAAAATCCGCCGTGTCCGGGCAATGAATCCCCGGAATCCTTGATTTCAATGCTTCTTTTAAGCAGGCTTTCGATCAGATCTCCGAATGTGCCACCGACCACGATGATCACACCGATGATCAGCCAGTCGTGCATTGCAAGGCTGTGGAAGAAGGTTGCTATTCCGTATGCAAAGACCATCGCAAGTGCAGCGCCTCCAAAAAATCCTTCCCAGCTTTTCTTTGGCGATATACGTTCGAAAAGCTTTCGCTTCCCGAAAAATGTTCCGGCGAAATACGCGCCGGTATCACTCGCCCAAAGAATAAAGAGGCAGCCAAAAATGATTTCGAAATTGTAGTTGCCTTCATGAAAAGCCGCCGCATTAAGCAGCGCAAATGGCATTGAGACATAAAACAATCCAAGAAAGGTGTACGCGATGTTTGTGAACGGTTTGCGCTCCGTCTTCTTGTAGAGTTTGATCATGTATACGAACGATACCAGCGGAAATACCAGGAAGTAAAAATGATAGGGCAGGTATCGGGCTTCAATGAAGAACGACAATGTAAAAATGCTGAGTCCGCAAAACGTTCCGAATGCCTTCAAGGGTGCCATGCCGTCGAGCCCGACCAGCTTATAAAACTCAAGCAGTGTCAAAAGGCAGATCAGAAAGAACACTGCGAAGTACGACCAGGGTCCGAACGACACACCGGCGATTACCCCGGCTGCGCCTAGCAGTCCCGTTATTATCCGCTGTGTGAGGTTGTTATATTTCGAAATGTTGCGTTTCACAGTATTCAAGATGTCAGCCCGATAGTTTAATCCGGAATATCGGTTTTCGGCTGGTTATTGTAAAAATTTTTGAATGCATACAGCAAAAAAGCCGAGAAAACTATCGAAAACAGGACCTGCCACAGGGTGGGCTGGGTGTTTTCCATGTCGATGGCTATGGCACCCTTGTCATAAAGATAAAGTGAAACCAGGGTGAAGCCGTTGTTGACGAAATGCGCGAGCACAGGCATCCACAGGTTTCCCGACCAGAAGTACAGGTATCCGAACAATGCACCCAGGAACATTCGGGGAAAGAAACCATAAAACTGAAGGTGAATCGCGCTGAAAAGAAAAGCGGAAATCCAGATTGAAAGGTGCGCATTCCGGGTCGCGCGATAAAAGTCATTTTGAATCATTCCCCGGAAGACAATCTCTTCTCCGATAGCTGGCAGGACCGCCACCACGATGAATGCGAGAATCATCTGGAGTTGCGAGTCGTATTGTGTAATGAATACAGTTAGCTCACCCAGCTTTTCTTCAAGCGGCCGCGCCCAGTCTTCCAGGCCAAAGGGCAGGTGAATACCTTTATTCCAGTGAATGAAAATTGCGTTTACGCCCATGAACACAATTACCAGTATCGGCACGATGATCACCGGCCGCAGATGTGGTGTCGCAAAGTAGTTGGATAGCTTTCTGCCCTGACGACGCATGAGGTAAGCCGGGAGCAGAATCAAACCAATAAGGGCGCCACTGGCCTGCATTACCAAAAGGATGATTTTTGAATCAGGATTGCCAAGCGGGTTTTCAAGCAACTTCCAGTACTCGCTTTCAGTGCCGGAATAAAAGAGAAGTGCAATAGTTCCGCCGATTGCGGGTCCGATAATCTGAAAGCCCAGGAAAAAAATCAGTAACGTCAGAAGGATGGAAACTAATGGTGTCCTTAACAGGTTGTTGGGTCTGATTTCCTCCATGACTGATACTGGTGTAGCGGAAATAAATTATGGTTAAATTTGCGCCCTAATATAGCGAATAGGCGTTCGCAAACCCGTTTGAAACGTGCTTTGATGACGAAATGGTAAAAATTGGTTCGATATCACTTGGAGAATTTCCGCTGCTGCTGGCTCCTATGGAGGACGTCAGTGATCCGCCTTTCCGCGCGGTTTGCAAAGACGGCGGTGCGGACCTCATGTACACGGAATTCATTTCGTCAGAAGGCCTTATCCGCGATGCCGCCAAAAGCCGGCAGAAGCTCGATATTTTTGAATATGAACGCCCCATCGGTATTCAGCTATTCGGTGGTCAGATCGGTAGCATGGTGGAGTCGGCGCGTATAGCCGAGACCGTTAACCCCGACTTGATTGACATCAACTATGGTTGTCCTGTGAAGGCAGTTGCATGCAAAGGTGCAGGGGCTGCGTTGCTGCAGGATATTCCGAAGATGGTTAAGATGACGGAAGAGATTGTCAAGTGCACCAGTCTCCCCGTTACCGTGAAGACGCGTCTCGGTTGGGATGATTCAACCAAAAACATTGTTGAAGTAGCAGAACGCCTTCAGGATATCGGAATCAAGGCACTGACTGTTCACGGAAGGACGAGAGTACAAATGTATAAGGGCTCCGCGGATTGGACGCTGATTGCGAAAATCAAGGAGAACCCGCGCATGCACATCCCGATTTTTGGAAACGGCGACATCGATTCACCGGCGAAGGCACTTGAGTATAAGAATCGTTACGGCGTTGATGGTGTCATGATTGGTCGCGCTTCCATTGGTTATCCGTGGATATTTTCTGAAATCAAAAACTTCCTCAAAGACGGTACAATTACAGCCCCGCCCGGAATTGCAGAACGCGTTCGCGTTGCGAGAAAACACCTCGACTTCAGTGTAAAATGGAAAGGTGATAAGGTGGGCATCTTCGAAATGCGCCGGCATTATGCGAATTATTTTAAAGGTCTCCCGGATTTTAAGCCGTATCGCACACGCCTTGTGGAGGCACCAACCTATGACGATGTAGTTGCAATCCTTGAGGAGGTTGCGTCAACCTACATCGCGGAGGGTATTGCAGCTTAATTTTTTGCGTCCGTTTTGTGGGTGACACCCGCCAAGGCGGGCTAATGCAGGTGATGTATTTCGCGCGATGTGTTCATAAAATTGGAAGGCTGGTTCTGTGACACCCGCCAGGGCGGGCTAAATGCAGGTGATGTATTTCGCGCGATGTGTTCATACGCCCCAAGGGTCACGCCGCCAGTTGGCAAAA